>DUPX01000106.1 GCA_012838085.1 Eubacteriaceae bacterium | reverse complement strand
AGCCTGTCACACTGGAGGTCGACGGTTCGAGCCCGTTCCGGGTCGCCAAAAAGCCCAGATAGCTCAGTCGGTAGAGCAGAGGACTGAAAATCCTCGTGTCGGTGGTTCGATTCCGCCTCTGGGCACCATCTAATTATAGTCTGCGGAAGTGGCTCAGTGGTAGAGCATCGCCTTGCCAAGGCGAGGGTCGCGAGTTCGAATCTCGTCTTCCGCTCCAAGGCGCCATAGCCAAGTGGTAAGGCAGAGGTCTGCAAAACCTTTATTCCCCAGTTCAAATCTGGGTGGCGCCTCCATTATATCAAGGGTTACAGAGGTTTCAAGAAATACATAAATATGAAAAACTGTCCTAAATTTGTCCGAATTGGATAAAAAAATATACTATTTAGATTTATCTATCGCCTAGTCGAATAATTGGTCGGTAGATTTTTTTATTTTCTTATTAATGAATATAAATGTTATAAGTGATAGATATTCTATAATTTTTTGTTCAATTGACACTGGGACATATAGGAAATAATAAAAAATGCACCTTTCACTGTTATGTATTTATATCCTTTAAAAGGAAGGTGATTAAAGGTATATTTATATAAGAAGACTTTACACTATATATTGTCAAAAGAATTTATAGTGTAAAGGGTGAGAATACTGAGACAGCTAATAAAATATTCAATCTTATATATGACTGGTGGCATTGCTTATTATTGTATCGAAGTTTTATGGAGAGGACATTCTCACATATCAATGTTTATATTAGGCGGATTATGCTTTATATTGATAGGTTTAGTAAGTAAATATGAAAGAAATATATTAAAACAATTAGCCATATCTTCTCTAATCATAACAGTTTTAGAATTGGTATTTGGGCTAGTGTTAAATGTTAATTTAGGTTTGAGGGTTTGGGATTATAGCCACTTTCGATTTAATTATAAAGGTCAAATATGTTTGGTCTTTAGTATAATATGGTTTTTTCTTTCCTGGCCAGCTATTATATTATACAATTATATGCTCTATTGGCTATTTGGAGAAGAAAGGCCAAATTATAAATTGAACTTACTTAGGTAGGTTCTTTTTTTAGTCTATTTTTATTATAAATTATTCCTGCAAAATTCCCACCTCCGGTGCTTCTTCAATTATAACTTCCTTTATTGTATCATTTTCAATGATTTCACTTATGTCCTTACCGGCAAGGGAATTATCCATTAATCTATCATCCAAGTCCTTTAAATCGCTTATATCATATATAATATTATCAATGGCAACATAAGAAGGCTGATTATTTTCACCGTTGAACTTAGATAGTTCTTCCTCACTATAGGGATAAATTTCAGATTGAGCTATTAAAATGGCCTCATCAGTATTTATATTATGGGAACCTGTAGATAAAAATATTATAATGGCTAATAAAAAGAGCAAATATGAAATCTTACGATACAATTCTTTCCCTCCTTATATTATTCTAAGTCAATATAAAGACATCCTATTAATAAAATATTAACATACTTTTTTTAGAATAGGTAGTAGGTGGATTATTTATAAATTATTAAAAGGAAAAGATACAAAAATATAGAATTAAGAATAATAGAAAGTTTTTGAAAGGGGCTAGCATAATGGAAAAATTCATATTGGCTTTGGATCAGGGTACCACCAGTTCAAGGGCGATTTTATTTAATAAAAAGGGAGAAAGTATTGCAATGGGACAAAAAGAGTTTACTCAGATATATCCCAGACCTGGATGGGTAGAACATGATCCAATGGAAATATGGGGCACTCAGATTGGCGTTATAAAGGAAGTAATGGAAAGGGCAGGGATTCAGCCTAATGAAATTGGGGCAATAGGAATTACCAATCAAAGGGAAACAACTATTATATGGGATAAATCTACTGGAAAGCCCGTATATAATGCCATTGTATGGCAATGCAGGAGAACATCTGGGATTTGTGAAGATCTAAAGAATAAAGGTTGGGAGAGATATATTCAAAATAATACTGGATTAGTAATAGATGCATATTTTTCAGCCACAAAAATAAAATGGATTTTAGATAATGTAGAGGGGGTTAAGGAGAGGGCAGAAAGAGGGGAAGTATTATTTGGTACTATAGATAGCTGGATAATATGGAATTTAACAAGGGGAAAAGTACATATAAGCGATTATACAAATGCTTCCAGAACAATGCTATACAATATTAATGACTTAAAATGGGATCAGAAAGTTTTAGAGGCTTTGGAAATACCACCATCAATATTACCAAAGGTTGTAAATTCTAGTGGGGTATGTGCCTATACAGATCCAGAACTATTTGGAGGGGTAAAAGTGCCAATAGGGGGCATTGCAGGAGACCAGCAGGCCTCGCTATTTGGACAGCTATGTTTTAAACCAGGGATGGCAAAAAACACTTATGGGACAGGCTGTTTTTTACTTATGAATATTGGTGAAAAGCCTATTAATTCAAAAAATGGTTTATTGACTACCATTGGTTGGGGAATAGATGATAAGATATATTATGCTTTAGAAGGTAGTGTATTTGTAGCAGGGGCAGTCCTTCAGTGGCTAAGGGATGAAATGAAGCTATTGGAAAAAGTCCAAGAAAGTGAGGAAATGGCTTTAAAAGTAGAAGATGCTAACGGAGTATACCTTATACCTGCCTTTGTGGGTTTGGGAGCACCTTATTGGGATATGTATGCTAGAGGAACTATTGTAGGAATAACTAGGGGAGCAAATAAAAACCATTTAGTGAGAGCAGCTCTAGAGTCTATTGCCTATCAGACAAGGGATATCTTAGAGGCTATGGAACAGGACTCAGATATTTTATTACAGGAATTAAGAGTTGATGGTGGAGCGGCAAATAATAACTTTCTTATGCAATTTCAATCAGATATATTAAATTCTAAGGTAATAAGGCCTAGAATAATTGAGAGTACAGCATTAGGAGTTGCTTATTTGGCTGGATTGGCAGTAGGATTTTGGGACAGTATAGAAGAAATACAGAATTTAAACATAGTAGACAGGGTTTTTACCCCTGAATTAGGATTAGACAAGAGGGAGACCCTATATAAGGGTTGGAAAAAGGCAATAAAAAGAAGCTTGGACTGGGCTTAAAACCATTTATAGATATTGGGGCTATAGGAGGAAAGGACATGTATAAATATATTATAGGAATAATAATATCATATTTTATAGGAAACTTTGCAACATCATACTTGATAAGTAAAATGGTTGGGAAAATAGATATACGTAAGCATGGTAGCGGAAATGCTGGGGCTACAAATGTTTTAAGAGTATTAGGATTAAAGGCAGCCCTTTTTACTTTTTTAGGTGATGGTCTAAAGGGTCTAGCAGTAGTAGTACTGGCAGATATATTAGGTGGAAAATCTTTAGCTATGGCTTGTGGATTGGCAGTAATTCTAGGTCATAACTTTCCAGTATTGCTAAAATTTAAAGGTGGAAAGGGAGTAGCTACATCAATGGGGGTATTTTTTATAATAGACCCAATTGCTGCATTAATATCGATAGCTCTAGGTATTATAATTATAATAAAAATTAGATATGTTTCATTAGGATCTATTATAGGAATGGCAATACTTCCAATTACATTATTTTTGTTAAATAGACCTATAGATATTATTATTTTTGGAATAGTGGTAGGACTATTAGCCATCTTTCAACATAGATCTAATATCAGCCGATTAATTAGGGGCAACGAAAATAAAATTAGTATTTCAAAGAAAAAATAATATTTAAAATATTATATTAGCTATAGTAAATCAGTATTAAGGAGAAAAAAGTTTTTTTAGTAAAGTAAAGGGTATTTAGTAATTGAAAGGAGGAAGATAATGAGCATTGATAGTCAAATAAAAAGTATGTTAGAAAAAAAGAAATGGGCTGTGATAGGTGTAACTCCTAATAAGGAGAAGTTTGGATATAAGATATGGAAGGTATTGTTGAACAATGGTTATGAAACCTTTGCTATAAATCCAAAATACAATGAAATTGAAGGCATTAAGTGCTATCCTTCTCTTAAAGATTTGCCAGTGAAACCCGAGGTTATTGATTTTGTAGTACCTCCTAAAATCACTCTAGCAGCAGTAGAAGAAGCAAAAGAATTAGGTATAGAAAATCTATGGTTTCAACCAGGTTCATGGAATGAAGAGGTATTAGAAAAGGCAGATTCTTTAGGTTTAATCCATGTAGAAAATTGTGTCTACGCAATTTTAGCATAATAATAAGCATCCTGGGATTTTCCAGGATGCTTATTATTATGCCTTATGGGTGATAATTCTTAAAGAATTTAGAATAGCAATAAGAGAAACACCTACATCGGCAAAGACTGCTGCCCACATAGTAGTATGACCAAGGGCGCCTAACAATAGGACAACTGCTTTTACAGCTAGTGCAAATATTATATTTTGTATTACAATATTTCTTGTAAATTGTGCTATTTTTATTGCCTTTACTATTTTATAAGGCTCATCAGTCATAAGAACTATATCTGCCGCCTCTATAGCGGCATCTGAACCTAAACCGCCCATAGCAATACCTATATCCGCCCTTACTATAACCGGTGCATCATTAATTCCATCTCCTACAAATGCCAGTTTTTTACCCTTAATTTTTTCTTTTTCTAATTGTTCTAGTTTTTCAACCTTATCTTGGGGAAGTAAGCCAGTATAAAAGTCATCTAAGGATAATTTATTAGCAATATTTTCTCCCACTATATCATTATCTCCAGTTAGCATTATAGTTTTCCTAATACCTAAGTACTTAAGTGCTTTTATAGTTTCTTTTGAATCTGTTTTAAGTTCATCTGAAATTACTATATATCCCATATATTCTTTATCAATAGCTATATGGACTATTGTTCCAATAGTTTTTGGATGGGAGAGATCTATATTTTCATTGGACATAAGTTTATCATTTCCTAAAAGAACTTCTTTACCCCTAATATTGGCCTTTATCCCAAAGCCAGAAATCTCTTCATAATTTGCAATATCTTCTTTATTTATATCACCATCGAATTTTTTTATTATGGATTTAGCAATAGGGTGATTAGAAAAGTATTCACCATGGGCTGCATAGTATAGGAGTTCATCTTCATTAAAATTGCCATAGGCCTTAATTTCTATGACTTCAAAGGTTCCTTTTGTCAAAGTGCCAGTTTTGTCAAATACCATCATATCGATATTATTTAAGGCTTCTAAGTAATTACCCCCCTTTACTAAAATACCATTTTTTGATGCTAAGCCAATACCTCCAAAGAATCCAAGGGGGACAGAGATCACTAAAGCACAAGGACAGGAGATAACTAAAAATATCAAGGCTCTATATATCCACCGGGAAAATCCAGCCCTTAAAATTAATGGGGGGAAAATTGCTAGACTAATAGCAATAAAGACAACTATAGGTGTGTAATACCTAGAAAACTTAGTTATAAATTGTTCAGTGGTAGCCTTTTTGCTACTGGTATTTTCCACCAGCTCCAGTATTTTTGAAACCGTTGATTCCTTAAAATTTTTTATAATTTTCAGAGTTATTAATCCATTATTATTTATAAAGCCACTTAAAACCTTATTGCCAGGCTCTACATTCCTAGGTAATGATTCACCTGTTAGAGCAGATGTATCCATCATGGCCTTTCCCTCTAATATTATCCCATCTAGGGGCACCTTTTCACCAGGCTTTACAATAATAATATCCCCCACACTTACATTATTTGGACTCACCTTGGTTATGCTATCTCCAACTTTAATATTGGCATAATCTGGTCTAATATCCATTAGGTCTTGAATGGATTTTCTAGATCTATTTACAGCCAAGTCCTGAAAAAACTCGCCAACTTGATAAAATAACATAACAGCAACTGCCTCAGGATATTCTCCAATGACAAAGGCTCCTAATGTGGCTATGGACATTAAAAAGTTTTCATCAAAAATTTGACCCATTAGAATATTCTTACCGGCCCTTAGAAGAACTGGGCCTCCAATTAGTAAATAGGCTCCAATAAATAGAAGTAAGTTTACTGGATAATTAAAGGTAAATAATATGGGGAGAATAAAAAAAAATATTCCTATGACAATATAAATGTCTTTATTAGAGAAACTTTTATTTCTAGAATCATGTTGATGGTTAATATTAATACTATTATTTCCTTCTTCGCTTTCAATAACCACCTTAATTTTGGTGTCATATCTATATATAATTTTTAATATTTCTTTATAAGTATGCTCCCAACTTTCTTTGTTTATTAAATTTATTGAAAGGGTAGAGGTTGAGAAATTTAGATTAGCCTCTTTAATACTATCTAATTTATTAACTCCTGCTTCAATTTTATAGGCACAATCTGCACAATTCAGTCCCCTTAAAATAATCTTTTTTTTATTCATAAAAATTCTCCTTTATACATGGCTGATGTGAGCAAATCCTGATTTTAAAATTTCAAATATATGTTGGTCGTCTAAGGAATAATACATTGTTTTTCCTTTTCGCCTATTTTTTACAATGCCCATTTGCTTTAGAGTCCTTAATTGATGAGATATACCTGATTGACTAATACCAATTACTGCCACTAAATCGCAGACACATAACTCTGAATAATAAAGGGAATAGATAATCTTTATCCTGGTAGAATCTCCAAAGATTTTAAAAAAGTCAGCTAATCGGTTTAAGAAATTATCTTTTGGTAAAGAGTTTATCACCTTATTTACACTATCCTTGTGAATCAATTTTCCTTTACATACTTCTAATGAATTATCCATTATACAACCTCCATTATAATATATGAGCATATATTCATATGTTAATAATAGTATATTGCTTTTCTAGGATAATGTCAATATATTCTAAAAATATTTGATAATAAAGCCAGTCCTTTCTCTAAGAGATTATTATTTAATATGCAATAAATAATAGTTTATAGGAAATAATAAAATCTAGGAGGTGGTAAAGTTGAAATTACATGACAGAGAAATACTAATGAAGGCAATTTTAGATGAACAGGAAAAGGTTAGAGATTTTGAATCCCACTCCAAAACTGTGAAGGATGAGGAAGTAAGGAGGGTATTTAAACAATTGGCTGAGGAACATGGCCACCATGCAAGGCAATTACATGAACTACTGGAAAGATTTGAATAAGAGGGCAAGGGTTTTAAAACACCCTTGTCCCTAATTGATTTTCATTCTTCTGGGAAGGTAACAAAATGCTCTTGGGTCACTCCACAAATAGGACAAATTTCTGGAATGGGTCCTTCAACAGTATGGCCACATATAGTACAAATTTGAACATCTCCTAACTCCATATCTTCCCCTTGGTCTACATATTGCTTTGCCTTACTAAACATTGCTGAATGTATTTTTTCTGCTTCTAAGGCATATTGAAAAGATAATAGCCCTCTTTTTTCTTGTTGCTCTTTTGCAACAGCTATGTAGGCTGGATACATTTGTTATATTTCAAAATTTTCTCCATCGATTGCCCTTTGAAGATTTTCTGAGGTAGTTGTTAGACCGAAACCTCCTTCAGAGGCTACAATATAATTTCCTTCTACATTTTCAAATTCCTTGAAGTGATTACTTCCATGTACCTCTTCAGCAAAGGAGATGGCTTCAAATAATCGGGCAATATTTTTATAACCTTCTTCTAAAGCTTTTTTGCTCCATATTTTATATCTCATATTTGCCATAGCTTCTCCGCCAAAGGCAGAACGTAAATTTACAGCAGTCATATGATTCATATAATACCTCCTTTTTATCACTAATTTTATACCCATTTTCTAGAGTAATTAACTTTCTACTTGTACAACTTTAATATATAATAAACAAATAGAAAAATATTAGGATTTACAATTAAGGGCTAATACAATATTTATTTATTGTTAAATATTAGAAGGGAACGATTTCCATGACAAGGACAAAAAAACTAATTTTCATTTCCATTTTATTGGCTCAAGCACTGGTGTTACAATATATCGAAGGCTTTATTCCAATTCCAATACCTGCACCAGGGGTAAAATTGGGATTGGCAAATATTGTGATTATGATTACTATTGTAATATTTGGGTTAAAAGTGGCTACTACTCTTGTGGTACTAAGAAGTTTTATGGGGGCTATGTTTGTAGGCACAATTTCTAGTTTTTTCTTTAGCCTTGGTGGAGGTTTATTAAGCTTAATAGCCATGTATATATTATTTCGCTATTATAAGGATTATTTTAGTTTTATGGGTATTAGTATTGTAGGTGCTATTTTTCATAATATTGGACAACTTTTTGTAGCTTCCTTAGTCATATCAAATTTTGGAATCTTTACCTATTTACCAATATTAATGTTAAGTGGAATCTTAACAGGGTATTTTGTTGGACTGGCTACAAAGTATATATTGGATATTTTATCTATTAATTTAAAGATTCTTAATAAAACCAATAAGATATAAAAGTTTATTGGAATATTTTATCCTCTGCTTGTCTATAATTTAATAGGAGGGTGATTAATAAAATGGATACATATATTGATCAAGCCTATGAATATTATGAGAACAAGCAATTGCAACTAGCAAAGCAAACAATTATAAAAGAACAACTATTTTTTACTAACCCTATAGCCCTTAATCTTATAGGAAGCATTTGCTGGAAATTAAACAATATAAAAGAAGCTAAAAAATATTATCTTTTAGCGGTTAAATGTAGAAAAGATTTCTGGCCAGCTTACCTAAATT
>DUPX01000105.1 GCA_012838085.1 Eubacteriaceae bacterium | reverse complement strand
TAACTTGTGAAAATATATCTATCGACACTATGTTTGGTCCTTATAATGCCAATCCAATAAGGGCTGCCTTAAGCTATCCCTTCGGAGCAAAAAATCAGGGTGGCTATGTCCTTTATAGATATATAGTAGACTTTCCTGAAAAGATAGGAAATAAATTTTCCACCTATGTTGATTTTAATTATAGCCACCGGGTTGGTCCCTTATATTTTCCATACAGAGATGCTGAAGATAGACCCTTTGAGATTATAGATGGATTGCAACAACAATATACAAACTATGAATCATTGGAACTTCAGGAATTGGAGGAATAAAAACATGAAGCAATTCTATAAAATTGAAGGAGAAATAAATAAATATTTGGGCTTAATTACACTATGCTAAGGGAAACCTAATAAATCCCTGTTGCATCCTTAATTAAATTATCATGCCAAGTCTGCCCTTGAAGGATCTTAACCTAGATGCTTCGCAGGTATGCTTTAGGGTAGGACTCAGCATGACAGCCCAGAAGATAAGATTTTTCAGTGGCTTTTTAAAAATACCTGTTGCAATAATGGTAGTATGTTAGTCTCTGATTAGTTAGGAGGTAAATCATGAAAAGTTTCCTTAATAGAATTAGCTTGTTTTTTATCCCTACATTATTTCTAGGAATTATATTGGGAGTTTTATGTATATATAACTATATCAATTTATCTGATATTGTATCTGTTTACCTACCTATCTGATTAGTTGGGATGGCAGCAGCTTTATTTAAGAAAATTGTATTTGCAAACACTTTTATATTCCTAGCTTCACTAGGCCTTATTGGTGAGTATATAATCCATATTTTAAATAAACCCCATCCAAATATGTCCGGGGGATTTTTAAATACCCTTCTTTTGGTGTTAGGTTTAGTCTTAGGGATAGTTTTGCAAATCTTTAATAGTAGAAGGCAAAAGTAGGTTAATGTGTATTAGGTATTCCTTTGGAGTGAGGGATTAGGGATAGGGGATAAGGGGTAAGAATTATGGTATCCCATTTGGGTTCTTAGAGGCTCTACGGTTCTAACATATCCCATATCCCAGACCCTAGGGAATACCCATAAGATTATCCCATATCCCTAATACACCTTCTTTATCTAGTGCACCTTATTACCTCCTGGCTACCCCATGGATAGCTTCTCCATTAATACCTAGACAGGCCTCTACAAAGGCCTCAGATAATGTTGGATGGGCATGAATGGTGGAGGTTATATCTTCAAGCTTTAATCTATTTTTTATTGCCAAGGCTCCTTCATGGATTAATTCTGTAGCATGGGGACCCATTATTTGCACCCCTAGTAAATAACCCTTTTTATCAGCAATTACCTTTACAAAACCTTGGCCTTCTCCTATTGCCAAAGCTTTTGCATTGGCTGGAAATTGAAACTTGCTGACTATGTATTCAATACCTTTATCCTTTAATTGACTTTCTGTTTGTCCGACAATTCCCACCTCAGGAAAGGTAAAGATACAATTGGGTACTAGATTATGGTCTATACTATTCTCTATCCCCATAATATGGTCTACCACTGCAATACCCTGATGGGAAGCTGAATGGGCAAGCATGGATTTCCCATTTACATCACCAACTGCATATATGCCTTCAATATTGGTCATAAAGTTATTATCCACTTCAATACTTCTATTATGCTTAATATTAGCAGAATCTATATTTAATCCCTTAAATTCTGGTATTCTACCTGTGGCAATTAGCACTCCATCAACTTCCATAGTCAATACTCCCTTTTTACCCTTTGCCCTTAATAATAGCCCCAGATTATTTTCTTCTATTGCCAATAACTTTGTGGCAGTATGAATAGATAGCCCTTCTTTTTTCAAGGAAGAGGCCAATCTTATGGATACATCCTTATCTAAGAATGGTAAGAGTTGTTTTTCGTATTCTATCACCGTTATCTCTACTCCAAAAGAATGGAAGATACAAGCTAGCTCCATTCCTATCACACCACCACCGATAATAGCTAATCTCTTAGGAAGTCTGTTAAAGCCCAATGCCTCTTTACTAGTATATACCCCTTCTAAGTCTACTCCTTCTATTGGAGGTATTTGGGCTGTAGAGCCAGTGGCTATTATTATATTTTTGCTTTCTAATAACAGGGTGGAATTATCCTCTTTAGTAACCTTTAGTTTATACCTATCTATAAATTCCACCCTTCCCTTTATAACTTCTATCTTATTTGCCAATAATAACTTTTCAATACCTTCCACTAATTGATTTACAATCCTAGCTTTCCTCTGCTGAACTTTTTCTATATCAATAGAGTAATTATCTATCTTTATCCCATATTCTCCACTATTGTAAATTGTCCTTAATACCTCTGCGTTTTTATATAGACTTTTGGTGGGAACACAACCATAATTTA
>DUPX01000104.1 GCA_012838085.1 Eubacteriaceae bacterium | reverse complement strand
TTTTATTGTGGTATTAATTAATTCACCTATTGAGAGGGCAAACCAATGGGCGGAGGATTTTAGAAGTTTTATAGAGAACTATAGATTTTCCTGTAAAGAGGGGGAAAATACTCAAATCACTACCAGCATTGGGGTATATTCAAAGAAAAAAGTAGAGGACACCATGGAAAAACTTATTAATAGATCAAAATTAAACTTAGGTAGAGCAAAGGAACAAGGGAAAAATTGTGTTGTAACTAATGGATAAAATATATAAAAAAAGGAGTATACTATGGAAGAAAAGACAATACAATCAAATTTTATTAGAAATATTGTTATTAATGACCTTGAAACAGGTAAGCATAATAAGATTATTACCAGGTTTCCTCCGGAACCAAATGGGTATTTACATATAGGTCATGCAAAGGCCATTACCTTAAATTTTGAATTAGCTGATGAATTTAATGGAGAAACCAATCTAAGATTTGATGATACTAATCCGGAGAAGGAAGAGGAAGAATATGTTAGATCTATAATAGAGGATGTAAGCTGGCTAGGCTTTGATTGGGAGAGACTTTTATATGCATCTGATTATTTTGATGAAATGTATGAAAGGGCAATATTATTAATAAAAAAAGGAAAAGCCTATGTAGATGAGCTATCTTCAGATGAAATTAGGGAATATCGGGGAACATTGACAGAACCTGGCAAGGAAAGTCCTTTTAGAAATAGGCCCATAGAGGAAAGCCTAACCCTATTTCAAGAGATGAAAGAAGGGAAACACCCTGATGGCTCAATGGTTCTTAGGGCAAAAATAGATATGACCTCTCCTAATATGAATATGAGGGATCCTGTTATCTATAGAATAATCCATGCTGATCATCACAATACAGGAGACAAATGGTGTATTTATCCTATGTATGATTATGCCCATCCCTTAGAAGATGCCATAGAAGGGATAACCCATTCCTTATGTACATTAGAATTTGAAGATCATAGACCCTTATATGATTGGGTAGTTAGGGAATGTGAAATGGAAAGTATTCCTAGGCAAATAGAGTTTGCAAGGCTGAATATAACCAATACAGTAATGAGTAAGAGAAAATTAAAGGTGTTGGTGGAAGAGGGTATTGTGGATTCTTGGGATGACCCAAGAATGCCTACTATATCAGGGTTAAGAAGAAGGGGTTACACCCCAGAGGCCATAAAAAATTTCTGCAGGGCAATAGGTATTTCAAAAACAAATAGTGTGGTAGACCAACAGATGCTAGAGCATTTTATTAGGGAAGATTTAAAATTAAAGGCACCAAGAACAATGGCGGTATTAAGGCCGTTGAAGGTAGTTATTACTAACTATCCAAAGGATCAGGTAGAGCTTTTAGAGGCAGAAAACAATCCTGATAATCCAGAAATGGGTGTGAGGACTATCCCTTTTTCCAGGGAAATTTATATAGAGCAAGAGGATTTTATGGAAAATCCACCTAAAAAATACTTTAGATTATTTCCTGGCAATGAAGTTCGGTTAAAAAATGCTTACTTTATAAAATGCAACAAGGTTATAAAGGATGAAGAGGGGAATGTGGTAGAGTTACATTGTACCTATGATCCAGAGACAAAAAGTGGTACAGGCTTTACCGGGCGAAAGGTAAAGGGAACCATCCATTGGGTAGAGGCAAGTCAAGCTATACCAGCAGAGATTAGATTATATGAGCCTCTTATACTAGATGAGGAAGAACAGGAAGACAAGGACTTTTTAGAAAATATAAATTCAAATTCTTTAGAAATATTAGAGGGATTTGTGGAACCGAATATGGTAGATGTAAAGCCCCAGGACAAATTCCAATTCTTTAGACATGGTTATTTTAATGTTGATCCTAAACATACAACAAAGGAGAAAATTACTTTTAACAGAATAGTGTCCTTAAAGAGCTCATTTAAGCTATAATTATTAAGGAAAAAATAAGGTGAGTTTCAAATAACCATATTGAGGAAATTATCTTCTTATGCTATTATGGAAATGTATTTTATTTATCAAAGTATTTATTAAGGCAATAGCCAAAAGACTATTGTCTTTCTATATATAAACTGCGACTATATTAAATAAGGAGGAACAAAATGACAAAGGTAAAAATCACTGAAACTGTATTACGGGACGCCCACCAATCTTTGATTGCTACTAGGATGAAAACAGAGGATATGCTACCTATTTTAGAAACATTGGATAAAGTAGGATATTTCTCCCTTGAAATGTGGGGAGGGGCGACTTTTGACTCATGTTTAAGATTTTTAAATGAAGATCCCTGGGAGCGATTAAGAATAATAAGGAAGCATGTAAAAAACACAAAATTACAGATGCTACTTAGGGGCCAAAACCTTCTAGGTTATAAAAATTATGCCGATGATGTGGTAACAGAATTCGTGAAGAAATCAATTTCTAATGGTATAGATGTGGTACGGATATTTGATGCATTAAATGATATTAGAAATTTAGAAGTTGCAATGAAAGTAACAAAACAAGAGGGGGGCCATGCCCAACCAGCTATTTCTTACACCATAAGCCCGGTTCACAACACTGAATACTATTTAAAACTTGCAAAACAGATGGAAGATCTAGGTGCAGATTCAATCTGTGTTAAAGATATGTCTGGAATTCTAACTCCATATTACGGCTATGAGTTGGTATCAAAACTTAGAGAAACCGTTAAGGTGCCGATTCAAGTGCATACTCATTCTACCAGTGGTACCGGCTCAATGACCTATTTAAAATGTATAGAGGCAGGGGCAGATGTTGTAGACTGTGCTATTTCGCCAATGTCTTTGGGAACATCCCAACCACCTACAGAGCCATTAGTTGCATCATTAGAGGGAACAGAATATGATACTGGCTTAGACTTAAAAATACTAAATGAGGTGGCTGAACACTTTAAACCTCTAAGGGAGAGCTACTTAAATAGCGGTTTGTTAGATGCAAAGGTTTTAGGGGTAGATGTTAATGCCCTAATTTATCAAGTTCCTGGTGGAATGCTCTCAAATCTAGTATCTCAATTAAAAATGCAAAATGCTGAAGATAAATATGACGAAGTTCTTAAGGAAGTGCCAAAGGTACGAGAAGACCTTGGTTATCCTCCACTAGTTACTCCAATGAGTCAAATAGTGGGAACCCAGGCAGTATTTAATGTAGTTCTGGGGGAAAGATATAAGATGATTCCCAAGGAAGTTAAAGCATATGTTCGTGGAGAATACGGGAAATCTCCTGCTCCAATTTCTAAGGAAATAAAGGAAAAGATAATAGGGGATGAGGAGGTAATAACTGGAAGACCTGCAGACTTAATACCACCCCAGCTAAAGATTCTCCAAAGTGAAATAAAAGAATATCAAGAACAAGATGAGGATATCTTAAGCTATGCATCCTTCCCTCAAGTGGCCATAGAATTTTTTAAATACCGTCAAGCAGAGAAATACAAAATAGACAGTACACTATTAGATAAGAAAAACAATGTTCATCCAGTATAATTAACAATCAAATCAGCTATCAAGATAAGCTTTCTTGATAGCTGATTTAATAGAAATGGAGTAATGAATTTGATTAAGAAAAAAGAACTATTGGCATATGGGTTCTCCCTTTTATATGCCATTATTTTTGGACTAAGCTTTTTATTTTCTAAGATAGCATTAGACATAACTACCCCCTTTAAACTTATTGCTTTTAGGTTTCTATTGGCATTTTTGTTCCTATCCCTATTAGTAGCATTTAGAATTATAAAGATAAATTACCGAGGAAAAAGCTTAAAGAATCTATTTATATTGAGTTTAGCTCAACCAGTGATTTATTTTATATTTGAAACTTATGGGATAAAATTTTCCTCTACTTCCCATGCAGGTTTAATGACTGCCCTAATTCCAATAATTGTATCTATCTTAGGCATAATTTTCTTAAATGAAAACCCTAGCAAGGCTCAGTGGATTTTTATATTATTATCTGTATCTGGAGTAATTTTTATTATACTTATGGATAGTAGTCCAGAAAGCCAAAACACAATTCTAGGAACAATATTCTTGCTTGTTACTGTGCTGGTAGCGTCTTTATATAATATTTTATCAAGAAAGAGTTCAGTATATTTTTCTTCTGCAGAAATTACATATTTTATGATGGGGACTGGAGCGGTGTTTTTTTCAATAATAGCATTAATTATTGATATTATTAATGGAGACTTGGGTACTTTTTTTTATCCATTATTAAATATGGATTTTTTATTATCTATTGCTTATTTGGGCATATTGTCCTCAGTGGTAGCATTTTTTTCTATGAATTTTGCCCTGGCAAATTTGCCTGCATCCAAGGCATCTATATTTGGAAATCTTTCAACGGTTATTTCCATAATTGCTGGAGTAGTTATATTAAAGGAAGCCTTTTATTACTATCATGTAATTGGTTCAATTACCATAATTTCAGGAATAATTGGCACCAATTATTATAATGCTAAAAAAGCAAGAATTCTTGAAGAAGAAAAGCTATTGAATAAAGATCTTTATTAATTTTTAAATTGAAAACTATGGCAATTATAATAAGGCAGGAATTATCCTGCCATTTCTCTTTTAAATCTAAAAAGCTTTCTATATAATAAGAGAAGAAAGTTTATTTGTCTTATTGAAAGGAGCAAAACATGTCTAATCTTTTAAAAGATCTTAATCCCCAACAGCAAGAAGGGGTTACTCATACTGAAGGGCCTTTGCTTATATTGGCAGGGGCGGGTTCAGGAAAGACCAGGGTATTAACCTATAGGATTGCTTATCTGATAGAACAGGGGAAGGCCTATCCCTCTCAAATATTAGCTATTACCTTCACTAATAAGGCAGCTAATGAGATGAAGGAAAGGGTAGCCCAGCTAGTAGGCCCAGAAAGTAATTATATGTGGGTAAGCACCTTCCATTCAATGTGCCTTAGATTTCTACGAAGGGATAGTGAGAAAATAGATTATCAAAAGAATTTTGTTATCTATGATCCCATAGATCAAAAAAGTGTACTTAATGATTGCATAAAAGAATTAAATATTTCTGAAAAACAATTTCCTATTCCAAATGTAATCAAGAGCATTTCAAGTGCTAAGGATAAATTAATTTTTCCTAAGGAATACTTAAGTCAAAACCAGGGCAACTATTACCAAGAAAGGCTAGGTTCTATATATCAGCTTTATCAGGAAAAACTTAAGAAGAATAACGCTATGGACTTTGATGATTTAATAGTAAATTCCATTAAACTATTTCAGGAGAATCCAAAGGTATTGGAATTTTATCAGAACAGGTTTAAATACATTTTAGTAGATGAGTACCAGGATACTAACTATGCCCAATATAAATTAGTCAATATGTTATCAGGGGGCTATAGAAACCTTTGTGTAGTTGGAGACGATGACCAGTCTATTTATGGGTTTAGGGGAGCAGATGTAGAAAATATTTTAAGTTTTGAAAAGGATTTTCCTGATGCTAAAGTTATTAAATTAGAACAAAATTACCGCTCTTCCCAAAGGATTTTAAATGCGGCAAACTATGTTATCCAGAACAACTCAAGAAGAAAAGATAAGCGTCTATGGACGGATAATGGGAAAGGAAATGCCATCTTTATTCAAGGGAATGATAGTGAGTATAAAGAAGGGGAATTCATTGCCCAAGAAATAGAAAAATGTCGAAAACAGGAAAATAGAAACTATAAAGATTTTGCTATTTTATATAGGACTAACGCCCAATCCCGTACCTTAGAGGATGCCTTAAGGAGGGCGGGCATTCCTTATCAAATTTTTGGAGGGCTTAAATTCTATTCTAGGTTAGAAATTAAAGATATTATAGCCTATTTAACCCTATTGGAGAATCCTCAGGATGATGTGGCTTTAAAGAGAATAATAAACACACCTAAGAGAGGTATTGGCCATGTTACCATGGAAAAAATTCAAGGATATGCCGAATTTAAGGGGGAGGGATTATTTAATATAATACTTAAAATAGAGGAAGTCCCAGGGATATCCCCAGGGGCAAAAACCAAGATAAAAAAATTTGCTTCCATGATGGCTAGCTTTAATACTATGAAAGAATATTTAGGTTTAAGTGACCTAATAAAAAAGGTTTTGGAAGATACCGGCTACTTGGAAATGTTGGAAGAAGGAAAACTAGATAAATCTGATATCAGACTGGAAAATCTAGAGGAATTTGTATCCGGTGCTACTGAATTTGAAAATAATAGTGAAGACACTAGCTTACGGGCCTTTTTAGAAAATATTTCTTTAGTATCCGATATTGACACTTTAGATCCGGAAGAGGGTTCAGCAGTCCTTATGACATTACATAATGCAAAGGGTTTAGAATTTCCTGTGGTGTTTTTAACAGGAATGGAAGAGGGGATGTTTCCCCACTCACGATCATTATTGGATTATGATGAAATGGAAGAGGAAAGAAGACTTTGCTATGTAGGTATTACTCGTGCTATGGAAAAGTTATATATGACTTATGCAGAAGAAAGGATAATTTATGGACAACCAACCAGCTATCTTCCTTCAAGATTTTTAAAGGAAATAGAAGATGCAGCCCCTGAAGGACTTATAGTTAAAAGTGATAGAGAAATCCTAACTAAAAGGCCCCTTTATAAAAATAACTATAGTCCAAGAAAAACTTTTAAAACAGAATTTTATAAACCACCGGCTAAAAAGCCTATGGTTAAAACCTCTAGTGAAGAGCTAGTTGAAGGAGTAAAAGTAAAACATAATAAATGGGGTATAGGGACTATAGTTGGGAAGACTAAAGCTAAGGATGATATTTTTGTGTCTATAGCTTTCCCAGGTATTGGCATAAAAAAGGTTTCTTTATCCTATGCCTCTTTAGAAATAGTTAGATAGTTTGCATAAGCTTGTTTGCCACCAATGATATCCCTTTATCGGAATATTAATTCAAAGGGTGGTCAATGGCCTCTCTAGTATGTTGCAAACTTAGTATAGGATTTACTCTTTATGGTAGAATTATTTTGAAGATTTATGTAAATAGAGGTGAAGATTATGGATGAACTCCAAAAGATGCGTGAAAGGATAATGGAACTAAGGAAGATAATAGAATATCATAATCATTTATATTATGTATTGGATAAGCCGGAGATTGAGGATGCTGAATATGATAGTTTAATGAGAGAATTAATAAAGATTGAAAAGGAATATCCTGAGCTTTTAAGGGAGGACTCCCCCAGCCAAAGAGTAGGAGGCTCACCATTAGAATCATTTAGCAAGGTGGAACATCGGCAACCCTTACTTAGCCTTTCAAATGCCTTCAATGATGCTGAATTAAGGGACTTTCACAGGAAGGTAGTGAAGGTTATCGGTGAAGATGTAGAGTATGTTATGGAATTTAAATTTGATGGTCTAACCGTTGTTTTAAAATATGTAGAAGGGATATTTGTCCAAGGTGCTACAAGGGGGGACGGGTTTATAGGGGAGGATGTGACTTCTAACCTTAGAACTATTAAGTCTATACCTCTAAGATTAAAAGAAAAGGCTACTCTGGAAGTACGAGGAGAAGTGTTTATTTCAAAGGAAGATTTTATAGCCTTAAATAAAAGGAGGGAAAGACTAGGGAAACCTCTTTTTGCCAATCCTAGAAATGCAGCTGCTGGTTCAATCCGCCAATTAGACCCTAATTTGACTGCCTCCAGACCCTTAGATATCTTTACCTTTAACTTAGAATTTATAGAAGGGAAGTCTTTAGCCACCCATAGGGAGAGTCTAGATTATATGAAAAATCTAGGACTAAAGACCAGTGAAATATTTACATATAATAATATTGAAGAGATTATAGAAAAATGCAATTATTGGAGTGAACATAGACAGGAATTGCCCTTTGAAATAGATGGGATGGTCATCAAGGTAAATAATCTTAAAGATAGGGAATTACTTGGATATACAAGCAAAAGCCCTAGATGGGCAATAGCATATAAATTTCCTGCCCAGGAAAAGAGGACCAGGCTTATAGATATAGAGATACAGGTAGGTAGAAGCGGTGCCCTTACTCCTACTGCTATTTTAGAGCCAGTTAGACTGGCAGGTTCTACTATAGGTAGGGCCAGCCTGCACAATGAAGACTATATAAGGGAAAAAGATATTCGTATAGGAGATATGGTGGTGATTAGAAAAGCCGGGGATATTATTCCGGAAGTGGTAAGGGTGGTTAAGGAAGAGCGAAGTGGTAATGAAAAGATATTTAAAATGCCTAAAAATTGTCCCGCTTGTGGGGAAGAAGCTATTAGAATTTCTGGAGAAGCAGCTACCAAGTGTATAAATGTGGCCTGCCCAGCCCAAATCGAAAGGGGCATTATTCACTTTGTATCCAGAACTGCTATGGATATAGAAGGTTTAGGTCCTGCAGTGGTTAGACAATTACTAAAGGGAAAATTAATTAAGGATTTTGCAGATATATATTATTTAAGAAGAGAAGAACTTTTAACTTTAGAAAGAATGGGGGAAAAGTCTGCTGGCAATCTTCTTAGAGCAATTGAAAGATCAAAGGATAATGACTTAGCAAGTGTTATTTTTGCCCTTGGTATTCCTTTAGTGGGAGAAAGGGGAGGAAAGGTTTTAGCAGAAAACTATATGTCCCTTGATGAGTTATCTAATGCAACAGAACAAGAGTTAATGAATATAGATGAAATTGGGGAGAAAATGGCAAGAAATATAGTTGCCTTTTTTAAGGGACAGGAAAATCAAGCCATTATTCAAAAACTAAAGGCTGTAGGAGTTAAGACCAAAAAGGATGAAGACCAAGAAAATCAAAGAGAAGATATTTTTAAAGGATTAACCTTTGTTCTTACGGGAACTTTGCCTACCCTATCAAGGAAGGCTGCAAATGAATTAATAGAACAAAGGGGAGGCAGGGTGAGCTCAAGTGTTAGTAAAAACACAAGCTATGTTTTAGCAGGAGAAAAACCAGGCTCAAAACTAGAAAAAGCCCAAAATCTAGGTGTAAGAGTTATTAATGAAAGGGATTTTTTAAGTATGATTGAAAAATGATACAAAAATTTTAAAAGTATGAGACATATTTGAGAAACCAATCCTATTTAATAAACTATATAGAAAAGTATTTAAGGAAATGACATATATAATAATTAAAGTTTTTCTTAATATATAAGAGAACTAATTATGAATATTCCCTTATTAATAATAAATAAATGACCATTAGGCATTTATTAAGGGGGCTCTAAAGTGATTAAGAAAAAGTATTTATCTGCTTTATCCTTAATTATCCTTAGCAGTTTTTTATTAGTAGGATGTACTGCTTCCACTAAGTCTTTAAAGATATTAAAGGAAGAAGAGATAAAAAATGAAGTAGAGTATGAATCCAGAAACTTTAATTTGACAGACTATCAATTAAAGATATATGAGGAATATGCTGATACTGAAAATGAGCAACTCCTTGAGGATTTATCTCCTATGGATATATTTAAATTATTTTATCATGCATTTAAGATAAATGACTATGAAAACCTATATGGATTATATATAAAGGGTGAAAAATATGGTACCCCAAGCAGAAAAGATTTTCTAGAAAGTATAGAAAAAAAGGATATTATGAAATTGTCCCTATTAAGGTGTTTAGAATATAATATAAAAAATTTGGCCCAAATAAAATATGATAAGAACACATCATATATTCAGGTAAACTTTAAAGAGGATAATAAGCTTACAAAAAGAGAAAATTGGAATTTTAAGCTAATAAAGAATTCTTACGGTATTTGGAAATTAGAATGGTTACCCCTTAATTAATAGGAAAAGATAATACAATTTTTCATAAAAAGTAGCTCCCTCACATAGTAATAATTAATATGTATAAGGGGGCTAATATTTTGCTTTTTTCTAAAAGTATTGCTATTATACTATTATCTTTTATAGTATTGTTTATATACGGATATTTTTATTATGTTCAAAGTATTAAGAGGGCATGGGAACTTATGGGTATTTTTACCGGTGAGATAAAATATAAGAGATTAAGGGAATAATAAAATAGGGCTTTAGATCCCTAAGGAGGATTTTCCCATTAACTAAAAAAATCAGGATTTCTCCTGATTTTTTTAGTTAGATTCATCTATCCTCTTACCATCTATAGAAATTTTTACTAATTCAATGGGAACTTCTTTGGATGCATTATCCATTGCCAGTTCTACTGCCCTAATAATGCCACCACAACAGGGTACTTCCATATATGCTATGGTAATACTATTAAAGTCATTATATTCAATCATCTGGCTTAGTTTTTCTACATAAGATTGGATATCGTCTAGTTTTGGGCAGCCCATAACCACAGTTTTTCCCTTTAATAATTCCTGATGATAATTTCCATAGGCTATGGGGACACAATCTGCTGTTATTAATAGATCTGAATTTTTTAAATAAGGTGCCATTGGAGAAACTAAATGTAATTGGACTGGCCATTGTCTTAATTGGGATGAAATATTAACATTAATTTCTTCATTGTTTTCCCGTTCTAATGTAATAGCTCTGCTTCCTGGACATCCCATTGTGAACTGTTCTTCTTTAGATTTTATTTTTCCTAAATGCTTTTCTACTGCTTCTTGGTCAAATTCATCTGCTTCCCTCTCTATTATTTGAATAGCATCTTGGGGACAATGACCTAGGCAATCACCTAGTCCATCACAAAGATTATCAGATACTAATCTTGCCTTACCATCAATTACCTCTATTGCACCCTCAGCACAATTGGGAATACAAAGGCCACAACCGTCACATTTATTTTCATCAATATATACTATTTTTCTTAACATTTCCTGCCTCCTAAACTTAGTATTTAAGTATTTTTGTATAAACCTTATAAAAGTTAGACACAACATGATAATTATATAAAAAATTTTCATTAATATATGTGATTAAAGTTACGATTTGATATAATGGGTATAATAATTTTAAAAAAGATAGAGAGGGAAGCAGATGGAAAATACTAAAGACCTATTAGAATCTTGTTCGAAAATGCCTATGGAGGAGTTGGGGAAATTGTCCTTTACAAAGGTGTTTGGAGGAAGGGAGGAAGAATCTGAATTTATTGGTTTGTCTATCCTAAACGAAGAAGGATATTTATTGGACTATGATGAGTTAAAAAAGATATATATTGGTTTAAATTATTTTATTAGAAATGTGAGTCCAGAATTAATAATAAAAATGAATATTAAAAAGCAAAAAGAAGATGAGAAACAAAAAGAGAAGGAGGAATTAATAGAAATAGTTAGTAAAAATATTGTAGACAAAGAAGCTATTGAAGAATCTAAAGATTCTGGGTTTTTTTATTCCATAAAAACATTTTTTCGAAAGATTCTGGGAAAGGAAGAAGCTTCTTGAAGAATTCAAAATTATTTTCAGTACTTACTAAAGAAGACAAAAAGTATCTAAGGCAAAATATGGATTTAAAAACCTTTTATAAAGGAGATATAATATACACTCCTTTAGATATATGCGAACACTTAAACATAATTATTGAGGGTCAGGTTAAGCTATGCAAATACTTAGCTGATGGGCGAGAACAAATATTATCATTTTTATATAGTGATGATGTTTTTGGAGAGGCTAAGGTATTTGAAAAAAGCAACTATGTTGTTACAGTTATTGCAGAAAAAAAGACAACCATTGGAATGGTTCATAGAGATGTATTACTGGGTTTAACCCAGAGAAATAGAGATTTTACCTTAGAATTCTTTAAGGAATTTTCTAATAAAATTGAGATTTTAAATAATAAGGTAGAAATGCTTTCCTTAAAAACGATAAAGCAAAAAATAGCTAGGTTTTTATTGAATCTTTCAGATAAAGAAGATAGAACTCAAATAAAGCTTCCATATACCAAACAAAAAATTGCTTTTTTATTAGGCACTTCCCGGGAAACTATTTCAAGAAATTTTCGTGAATTAGAAGAACAGGGATATATAAAGCAAATATCTAGGAAGAATATAATAATTTATAAGGAAAAGTTAGAGGATTTATTTTTATAATGATAATAAATTTAATATAAAGAACTTTTTCTCTGTATCAATAGTTTTTATGAATAATTATACATAAAAGATAAGAACTTTGAAGGATTTTTTAAAATACTGTAGAATTGTACATATAATTATCGAAAATTATCTAATTGAGGAAATTGCATAAATAAGACATTTCATAATACTCTATACCTTATTTTGCTATAATAGTAAATACTGTGCACAATTAATCTTAAAGAAAAAATAATTATGAAATTTCCCTAATTATGCAAAAAAACTGTAAAGGTATAATTTATTTAATTAACACTAATGAGGGGGAAAATTATGAGGAAGAGGTTTCTAATTCTTTTAATAATAGCAATATTTACATTTGGACTAATTGTAGGATGTAATAATAATGGCACATCTCTACCAGAACAGGCGGAAAAAATATTAAGAATAGCCCAGGGTAGTGAACCACCGGCACTAGACCCTGCAAAGGCAAATGACAACATTTCTTTACAAATAGGACAGGCTCTTTTTGAAGGTCTATATAGATATCATAATGGAGAGTACATAGAGGGAATGGCAAAAGGTGAACCTGAAATTAGTGAAGATGGGCTGGTGTGGATCTTTCATTTAAAGGACTCTAAGTGGAGCGACGGGAAGCCGGTAACAGCTCATGATTTTGAATATGGATGGAAGCGTTTGGTAGATCCTGAAACTGGGTCAGACTCGGCTTATAAGATGACAGAGTATGTAGCAGGAGCTATGGAATTTTACCAAGGAGAAGGCTCTAGAGATGATGTTGGGGTTAAGGCTATTAACGACAAAACCTTAGAAGTTAGGCTAGTGTCCAATACCCCTTATTTCAAAGAAATAATTAGTTTTGGTGTATTTTTACCTGTTAGGGAGGATATTGTAGAAAAATATGGAGACTCCTTTGCCACTAAGCCAGAAAACATGGTTTATAATGGACCCTGGGTTTTAACTAAATGGGAACATGATGTGGAATTAGAATTTGAACCTAATGAAAATTATTGGAATAGGGCAGCTGTTAAACTTGATAGAGTAGTAAGCCCAATTATAAGTGACTATACAACCCAAGTAAATATGTTTGAAACAGGGGACTTACATATGACTCCATTAATGGGAGAATTTGCAGTCCAATATGATAAAGAGGGTAAGGCTAAATTTATCGAGGATGGATTGTCTATAAGTGTATTATTAAATAAGGAAGGTTTCCCACCTTTCCAGAATGAAAATATTCGCAAAGCCTTTAATTTGGCAGTGGACAGAGAAAGCTTTATTAATAATATTTATGGGTTGCCGGCAATACCAGCAACTAATCTTATAAATCAAGCTATAAGAGGGGTGGAAAGGCCCTTTAGAGAAGAATTCCCCGGTGACTATTTTTCAGTATTTGATCCTGAAAAGGCAAAGGAACTTTTAGAAAAAGGTCTAGAGGAATTAGGCCTGGATAAATTGCCCAAGCTGGAATTAATGTTTTTAGATGGAGGAGCTTCTCCTATATTTGCAGAATTTTTACAGGAGAATTATAGAAAGAATTTAGGTGCGGAAGTTATTTTGACACCGATTTCCTTTGAAAAGCGGATGGAAATAAGTATGACTAAGGAATTTAGTGCCTTGATAAATCCCACAGGACCAGATTTTGACGACCCTATAAGTGTATTGGAAATATGGGTTAAAGATCATCCCTATAATGAAGTTAATTATAATAATCTGGCCTTTGACAAATTAATCAGCCAGGCTAAAACTACACAAGATATTAAGAAGCGCATGGAGTTAATGGCAGATGCTGAGAAATTATTAGTAGAAGATATGTACATAATACCTATAATGCACAATGTGATGGGATATGCTATATCTGAAGGGGTAAGTAACTTATACTTAACTCCATGGTGTCCAGATATTGATTGGATGTTTGGGGATCTAGAAATAACAAATAATTAGGAATGATTTTAAAGTAAAGGTATGTAGAGTGTCTACATACCTTTATTTAAATAGATATAAAGGGGACTTAATTATGCATAGGTATATACTAAAAAGAATAGGTATTTCCCTAATAACTATTTGGCTACTTATTACTATTACTTTCTTTTTAATTCATATTATCCCAGGGGAACCCTTTAGCAATGAAAAAAAATTACCCCCCCAGGTTCTGGATAATTTGAATAAATATTATGGATTAGATAAACCACTTACTATACAGTATCTTAGATATTTAGGAAATATTGCCAAGGGGGATTTAGGCTATTCTCTTATCTATAAAGGCCGTACTGTAAATGATATTATAAGTCAGGCTTTTCCCTATTCTGCCCAACTAGGCATTCAGTCTTTAATAGTGGGTATAGCATTAGGACTAACTTTAGGGATAATGGCAGCCCTCCACCGGAATAAAATATTAGATTATTCCATAATGATCATTGCTGTACTAGGAATTTCTATTCCTAATTTTATTATTGGAGGTTTGCTACAATATTTTCTTGGGGTTAAATATAAGCTATTTCCTGTAGCCCAGTGGAAGGGTTTTATATATACAATTTTACCTACAATTGCTTTAGGGACTAGGATTTTAGCAACCCAGGTGAGAATGATTAGAACCTCCACCTTGGATGTACTAAGTCAAGACTATATAAATGCTGCTAAAGCAAAAGGCATTAATAGGATGGGTATTATTTTTAGACATATATTACCCAACTCTATTTTACCAATTATAACAACTTTAGGTCCTTTAACGGCCACTATACTAACAGGGACTTTTGTAGTAGAAAATATTTTTGCAATTCCAGGATTGGGAAGATATTTTGTCCAAGGGGTTCAGGATTTAGATTACCCAGTAGTTATGGGAACCACTTTATTTTATGGGATTTTTTTAGTAGGATTAAATTTTTTAGTGGACATACTATATTTTTTTATTGATCCTAGAATAAATGCCAACAGCATAACAGGTGATAGTCTATGAAGGATTTGACAAAAGAAAGTTTTGAACCATTAAAAAATAAAGATATATACCAGGATACTAATAGCCTACCACTATTCTATAGGCAGAACCTAGCAAAAAAGTTTAAAAAAAATAAACTAGCTATTCTATCTTTAATTATATTATCTATTATAATAATCCTAGTAATACTTGGACCATTTTTTGTACCTTTTAATTATTATGAACAGGACTATCAAAATACTAATCTTCCCCCTGGTGACAAAGGACATATCTTTGGTACTGATTCCCTGGGAAGGGATATTTTTTCTAGACTATGGATTGGTGGAAGGGTGTCCTTATTTATAGCTATTATAGTTACTCTTTTATCAATGATAATTGGGATAATCTATGGTAGTGTAGCAGGATATTATGGGGGAAGGGTAGACAATATTATGATGAGAATTGTGGATATCTTATTGGCTATACCCGGTTTGCTAATTAATATCATGCTTTTAGTGGTACTAAAACCAGGAATTACTACCATAATTATTGCCTTTGGTATTACTGGGTGGCTGAACATGGCCCGTATAGTCAGGGGACAGGTCCTACAAGTGAAGGAGCAGGAATATGTATTGGCAGCCCGTATTTTAGGGGCAGATAACAAAAGAATAATATTAAAACATATAATACCCAATATTATAGGACCTATTATTGTAGAAATGACTTTAATTATACCCTCTGCAATTTTTGGAGAGGCCTTTCTTAGCTATATAGGTTTGGGGGTAAGGCCCCCTATGGCAAGTTGGGGCACTTTAGCCAGTGAGGGCATAAAAGCAATGAGATTTTATCCCTTTCAACTTATAATACCCGGAGTAGTTATTAGCCTCACTATTTTATCTTTTAACTTACTTGGTGATGGTTTAAGGGATATACTTGACCCTAGATTAGAAAGGTAGGGGAGCGAATATGAAAGAAAGGGAAAAAGTTTTAGAAGTAAAGAACTTAAAGGTTTCTTTTAATTCCAATGGTCATGAGTTAAAAGCTGTTCAAGATATATCCTTTTATTTAAATAGGGGAGAGATTCTTGCCATTGTAGGGGAATCAGGCTCTGGGAAGAGTATTACCGCCCAATCTATTATGGGCATTATCCAAGACTATACTAGTGTAAAGAGGGAAGGCAATATTATATATAAAGACCTTGATTTAACAACTCTTTCTGAAAAAGAAATGGGGACTATTAGGGGTTCTAAAATAGCTATGGTTTTTCAAAACTATAGTTCTTCATTAAATCCTACAATGAAGATTGGAAAGCAGATACAAGAAAGTTTAATTAAACATCAAGACCTCCAAAAGGCCATTGCATATAAAAAATCTATTGAAGCCCTTAGAAGGGTAGGTATAAAAAATCCAGAGGAATGGTATTACCAATATCCTCACCAATTGAGTGGGGGAATGGGGCAAAGGGTGATGATAGCCATTGCACTAGCCTGTAACCCTGATATTTTGATTTGTGATGAACCCACCACCGCACTAGATATAAATAATCAAAGGCAAATTATAAATTTGTTAGAGGAAATCCAGGACAAACTTTCCACCTCTATAATTTTTATTACCCATAATTTAAAGCTAATTAATAACTTTGCCCATAGACTACTTATTATGTATGGGGGCTTAATAGTGGAAAGGGGACCAGTAAAGGAGATAGAGAAAAACCCTAGTCATCCTTATACTAGAGGATTATATAAATCAATTCTACAAAGGGAGTTAAGACCTAAGGAAAAACTTTATACTATCGAAGGAAGCCCTCCAAATATAAAAAATCTTCCAAAGGGCTGCCCCTTTTATCCCCGATGCCAATATGCTATGAAAATATGTGTCAACACTAGGGCAGAGGAAATTGAAGTAAAAGATGGTCATAAAGTAGCCTGTTGGTTATATCACCATCTTTGCCAGAGGACAGAAAAAAGGGGGGAGGACTTTGGATAAAATATTAGAAATTAAAAATGTAAAAAAATATTTTAAATTAGCAAACAAAAAAATAATAAAAGCTGTAGATGATATTAGCTTTAATATTAAAAAAGGAGAAACCCTTGGGTTAGTAGGTGAATCAGGTTGCGGTAAGACCACATTAGGGAAGATAATAATGGGAATTTATAAACCAGAGAGAGGACAAATTATTTTTTTTGGTAAAGATATTCATTTGATGGATAGAATAGAATATAGGAATCTTTCAAGGAAAAGACAAATGATCTTTCAAGATGGCCTTTCAGCATTAAATCCCCGAATGACTGTAAAGGATATTTTAGAAGAGGGAATGGAAATTCATAAATTATATGTAGACAATAGGATAAAAAAAGTAGTGGAGCTACTGGAAATAGTTGGTTTAACAAGAGACAGTTTATATAGATATCCCCATGAATTTAGCATTGGGCAAGCACAACGTATTGGAATAGCACGAGCTTTAGCCCTTGATCCTAAATTTATTATCCTAGATGAGCCTATTTCTTCCTTAGATGTATCTATACAAGCTCAAATAATAAATCTCCTTTTGGAAATCCAAAGAGAAAGAAATTTAAGTTATTTATTAATTGGTCATGATTTAGACATAGTAAGACATATGTCTGATAGAATTGCCATTATGAAATCTGGGAAGATTGTAGAATTATCCTCTACTGAAGAAGCATGGAATAATCCTAACCATCCCTATACAAAGATGTTTTTATTACAGGAATAATTATCTTAACTCCTAAATCCTTTATTTGAGGGTGTTATTATTATCAACAATAATGCCAGAAGGTTTTTCTCTCTTTTTTTTCCGCTCTAGAAAAAAACCACAATCTTGTTTGCTGGAACATAATTGAGGATTTACATGATCTAAGGAACACTTTCCATTTTCTTGGTAAATACAATTTTCTGAACAATTAATAAAGGACAAAAAACCACCTCCAACAATCCTTAGTTTATCCTAAATAATAAAATCAATTATAATAAAATATGGTAAAGTAGGGAATTTCCTAAATATATTCAATGATAATTTTTTTGGACAAGTAATTCCTTTATAGTATAATATTTTGTATAAGCGCGAAGGGGACGATATTATGGAAATTGGGAAAATACCAAACCAATTATTAGAAGAAAAAATTTTATCTAAAATACAACCCACAAGATCAGAAATATTAGTTGGAGCAGCTGTTGGTGAAGACTGTGGAGTGATAGATTTCGGTGAAGAGATATGCGTAGTATCTACAGATCCTATTACTGGAGCTACAAAAGATATAGCTAAGTTGGCTGTACATATATCCTGTAATGATGTTGCTTCTAGTGGAGTGGAGCCATTAGCTATTTTATTGACAATATTAGCACCAGAGAATACAAAATTAGAGGAGATTTCCCAATTAATTGAGGAAGCCAAGGAAACTGCTGCTTCATTAAATGTAGAAATTATTGGCGGCCATACAGAAATATCCCAGGCTGTTAATCGTATGGTTATATCTACTACCTGTATAGGCAAAGGGAAAAAAGAACTAATGGTGACTAGTCATGGAGCAAAAATAGGGGATACTGTTATAATGACAAAATGGGCCGGTTTGGAGGGCAGTGCCATTTTGGCAAATGATAAGGGAAAAGATCTTATAAATACAATAGATAAAAAATGGATAGAGGAAGCCAAATCCTATATGAATTATATTAGTGTAGTTCCTGAAGGAAGAATTTCTGGAAAAGTAGGGGTAACAGCAATGCATGATGTTACCGAAGGAGGATTACTAGGTGCAATCTGGGAAATTGCTAAGGCTTCCAATGTGGGCATAAAGATATGGAAAGAAAATATTCCTATTACAAAGGCTACTATGGTTATATGTAATCATTATAAGATAGATCCTCTTAAGCTTATATCAAGTGGAGTTATGCTAATAACTACTAATAAACCTGGGAAGTTATTAGAAGCTTTTAAAAAAGAGGGAATCAAGGCTACTATAATTGGGAAGGTGGTAGAAGGTAGATCTGTTCTGGTTAATAATGGGATAGAAACATCAATAAATCCTCCTAGTAGTGATGAATTATATAAAGTAGTTTAATAATTCTCTATTCATACTCATTACTCCTCAATAATATATATGTATTAAAAGAAATTGAGGAGGAAGAGTAATGAATAAAAGAATAGTTTTTTTGGTCCTCATAATTATATTTGCTTTTTTACTTTCTGGGTGTAAAAATCCTATAGATATATTTAAGTCCTTTATATCAGGGAAACCCATAGAACAGGATGAAAATCAAGACCCCAATGGAATAGAAAATGAAGATATTGATGATTTATTAGATGAGGAGTTCAATGATCTAAATATTTCTGACCAAGATACCCGTCCAATTACCCTCTATTATAAAGATAGCAATGGTTATATTGTACCGGTAGTTAGAAAGCTTAAAAAGGAAGAAGGTATTGCAAAGGCAGCTTTATCATCTTTAGTAGATAGTCCAGAAAATCGCAGTGATTTAAAAATCCTAGGATTAGAACCTGTGCTGCCAGCTAATACAAAAATAGAATTAGCAATTAAAGAGGATGGCTTAATTAGGGCTAACTTTAGTGATGAAATTCTAAACTTAAAGGATAAAAAGGAAGAGGAAGGTTTAGTAAATGCTATAGTGTATACTCTAACGGAGTTTGAAACCATTGATAAGGTCCAAATTCTAGTAAATAACGAAATTAGAGAATCTTTAACCTATGGCACCAAGGTGGGGACACCAATAAGCCGGGGCAATATAAATAATCTTCATAATAATATTGAGGGGGAAAGTGAAAAGTTAACATTATATATGTATAATAATCCTACTGGAGAATATACATACTTTGTCCCCATCACCAAGAATGTGTCTTCAAGTTCTATAAATATAGAATCAGCCCTTAAAGAATTGATTGACATTAAAGATGAGTGTGAGGGGCTAGAATTAGATTTTCCTGATGGAACTAAGGTTTTCAGTGTAAATCTGGAAAATGGCATAGCCCAGGCAAATTTCTCCCAACATCTAATACAATTAACAAATATAGAAAAAGCAAATAATTTAACAAAGGCAATTGGACTAACCTTAAAAGAATTTGATGGTGTTCAGGGAGTAAAGCTAGTAATTGATGGGGATAATCCCTTAGAAAGCGATATTATAAATATACCTACCTTTGCCAATAGTTTTTAAAGGGGGGCTTTCTAGCTAAAATGTGAGTAGAGCAAAAGATAAGGAGTGAAAAAGATGGAAAGAATAGACGGTAGAGATAATTACCAGATTAGAGAAATTAAGATAACAAGAAATTTTACAAAATATGCAGCAGGATCAGTACTTATTGAAGCTGGAGATACAAAGGTAATATGTACAGCAACTATAGAAGAAAAAGTTCCTCCTTTTATGAAAAATGAAGGGAAGGGATGGATTACGGCAGAATATAGTATGTTACCTTCTTCTACCCAAAATAGAAAAATAAGGGAGTCTAGCAGGGGAAAAGTTGAAGGCCGGACTCAAGAAATACAAAGATTGATTGGACGAGCCCTAAGGTCTGTGGTGGATTTAGAACAATTAGGGGAAAGAACCATATGGATAGATTGTGATGTTATACAGGCAGATGGTGGTACCAGGACAGCTTCTATAACAGGGGCCTTTATTGCCTTAATGGATGCCTTGCTTAAGTTAAAAAATGAAGATAAATTGGAGAATATACCTATAAAAAATTATTTGGCAGCCATTAGTGTAGGAGTGGTAGATGGGGAAACCCTTTTGGACTTAAATTACTATGAAGACTTTAATGCTAAATTAGATATGAATGTAGTAATGACAGATGCTGGAGAATATATTGAAATACAAGGAACAGGAGAAGAGGCACCCTTTAATAAAAAAGAATTGTCAAACTTATTAGAATTGGCAGAAAAGGGTATAAATGAAATAATAGAAATTCAAAAGAAAATATTTCAGGATAAAGAGTAAATAAGATAATATTTTAGTTTAACATATGCATTTTTGGATAAATAAATGTATAGTGTAGTTTTTATGGAGGAACAAAAATGAAGGAACTAATAATTGCATCTGCAAACCGAAATAAAATATTAGAAGTAAAGACTATACTATCACCCCTAGGATATAAAATCAGATCCATGAAAGAAGTAGGCATAGACATAGATATCCAGGAGGATGGAAATAGTTTTGAAGAAAATGCATTGATTAAGGCGTGGACTTTAGCTGATATTACTAAGGAAATAGTTCTAGCAGATGATTCTGGTTTAGAAGTGGAAATATTAAATAATGCCCCAGGAATATATTCTGCCCGTTATGGGGGAGAACATGGAAATGATAGGGAAAATAATATAAAACTTTTAAGAGAACTTAAGGATGTACCATGGGATAAAAGAGGTGCCAGATTTGTCTGCGCTATAGCAATGGTTTATCCTAATGGAAAGGAAATAGTAACCACAGGCGAATGTAAGGGAATTATAGCTATGGAACCAAAAGGAACTAATGGATTTGGCTATGATCCCCTATTTTACATCCCCCAATTAAATAAAACTTATGCCCAATTAGATTCAAAAGAGAAAAACAGTATTAGTCATAGATCAAAGGCCTTGGAGAATTTAAAAAAGCTTTTGCTAGGTAAAGAAAAGGGGGCTGAAAATTGAGGATAGGTATAGTAAGCGATACACATGGAAACATTCCTATATTAAACAGAGTGGTAGAACAAATGGGGGAAATTGATCTCTATATACATTTAGGAGATTTTGTCACCGATGGTAAAAATGTTTTCAGTCAATTAAAGGCAAAAAATATAATAGTAAAGGGTAATTGTGATCTCCTAGAAGAAACAGATGAGGAAATTATAGTAGAAATAAATAACAAGAAGTTTTTAATTACCCATGGTCATAAATATAATATTAAGTATGGATACAATAATATATATTATAGGGCCTTAGAAGAGGAAACCGATGTGGTACTCTTTGGTCATACCCATATGCCTTTACTTTTATGGTACAAGGAAATATTATTTTTTAATCCAGGAAGTACAGCTTATCCAAAGGGTGGAAATGAGGCCTCCTATGGAATAATAGAAATAGTAGATGGGGAAATATATCCGGAAATTTTTGAAATTAAAAGTGAATAGAGCAATAAATTATTAATTTATTAGTATAGTTTAATAGTAGAGTCAAATATTGCAAAAATCTTAAAAAGTAAGATTATATATTGACAAGTTTTCTAATATAAGCTATACTAATTCTTGTCGCTATGGTATATGACAAGGATTAGTCTCGAGGTGTAGCGCAGTTTGGTAGCGCACATGGTTTGGGACCATGGGGCCGGGGGTTCGAATCCCTCCACCTCGACCATCTATTTTTATGTGAGATCGATAGCCACTTTGATCTTGCGGGTGTAGCTCAGTGGTAGAGCCCTGGCCTTCCAAGCCAGTCGCGAGGGTCCGATTCCCTTCACCCGCTCCAATAAATCTGTGCCTGTAGCTCAGCTGGATAGAGCAACGGCCTTCTAAGCCGTAGGTCCTGGGTTCGAATCCCCGCAGGCACGCCATGAAATTTTTTATGGTGGGTATAGCTCAGTTGGTTAGAGCGCCAGATTGTGGCTCTGGA
>DUPX01000103.1 GCA_012838085.1 Eubacteriaceae bacterium | reverse complement strand
GACACATTCTACAACCCATTTGGCTTCTAGTGTCTGGGATAATCTCCAGGCTATTATTTTACGTGAGAATAAATCCATAATGCTAGTTAGGTAACTAAAGCCTTCCTGAGTATGTATATAGGTGATATCTGAACACCAGATGGCATTTGGCTTTTCAGGGCTAAATTGTTCTTTTAGCAATTTTTTTAAGTTGCTATCAAAATCAGGATCAACTGTGGTTTTAGTATAGGGTCTTATATAGTAAGCCTTTATACCCATTTCCCTCATATAATTACCTACGGTTTTTTCAGACAATTTAATTCCTTGTTGTCTAAATTCTATGTTGATTTTAGGGGCACCGTAAATCTGTTTAGATCTAAGGTGAACATCTTTAATTAAGATCTTTAGTTTATCTTTTCTTGTTGGTTTTATATTTTTAATGAATTCCCTTTTCTTGAAGCTGAGATAGCCACTTCGAGAGACGCCTAGAATTCTTAGCACCCCGCTGACATTAAGGTGGCGTATACCTTCTCTTTTTAATTTATTTTCAAGATCTGCTGTTTTAGAGAAGATTTCCTTAGTCAGTTTCCCAGGATGCTTATTGCTTTTTTTAAGATTTCAAGGGCATCCTTTGTATCTCTAAGTTCTTTACGAAGACGAGCATTCTCCTTAGCCTCGTCAGATTCATAATTACCAGAACCTCTGTGAACTTCTCCTGTCTTTTTGGCTTTACTTACCCATCCATGTAGGGTATGAGGGCTAATACCAAGGTTTTTAGCACAAGCATTAACACTTAAATCAGAATGATCGTGTACATAGGATAAGGCATCTTCTTTAAATTGCTTGGTGAATTGTCTCTTTACCATTTTATCATTCTCCTAAATATATTCTAATGGTTTTTAAGAGGATTTGTCTATGTTTAACTTGTACTATTTATATACTAGCACGGTCTGTTTATGATGGGAATAGTAAGACATAGGTTCATTTAAACACTTATCATTATTTGATAGATACTAACTTAATTTTAAAATGTATTCTCTATCCTCTACATACTTATCCAAATTCTTTAAATAATAATCCACTTTTAGACTAGTATGAGTTTTGTATAAAAGTTCACTTTCATACTTGCTATTATCTATATTCTTATAAATTATCCAATATCTATTATATAAGGCAGGGGTTTTGCCATTAATTCCTGAGCTAATTATAGGCTCTATATCTCCCTTTTCTATATAAAGAAGCACAAAATTTACTAGTTTATTATAATCTACTAATTTATAAGTCCTAGCTATTTCATCTAAACCTATTTTTTTCTGCCAGTATTTTTAATAGCTTTCATAATATTACAACTCCTATAAAAGCATTAATTCTTTAAGAAAAATTATATCATACTTATCCATATATTTACCTTGAATATTTATTTAAATGTAAACATAACAATATCCTCACAAACAACCCTTTATAACCTTACTACCCTACTAATGAAACCGTCAATGGAATGGTTATAACGGAAAATAGAGAAGCTATAAATATAATTTGAGATGCTAAATCTGTATCATTATTTGCATTAGCCGAAAACATTGCCACATAGGCAGCTGGTGGCATGGATAACATGACTATAGGTATAGTTAAAACTATTCCTTCCACCCCAAGGGTATTTAGAGTAATAAACACTATAAAAGGGAAGACCAGTAGCCGAGTTATAGCAACAAGAAATAACTTCCCATCAAGTATACATTTTTTTATATCTGATCTAGATAATAAAATACCTACTACTATCATAGCTAATGGAGAAGATGCTTGGCTTAAAAAGCCCAAAGTGCTATTTATAGGTTCTGGGATTTTTATCCTTAGAATAAATAGTGTAAACCCAATGGCAATAGAGAGTATACCAGGACTTAATAGCATGGTTTTTATGATCCTTTTATTTAAGGTAGGACCATTACTTTTGCTAATGGTAAGATTCCCGTAGGTCCAGGCTATTAATTCAAAGACCAATCCTGCCCCTAAAACTGCGTAAAAGAGGGCCTCTTCACCTAAAATAGATAATACTATAGGATATCCCATAAAAGAAGTATTTGGTAATACTGAAGCTACTTCAATTATATCCCTCTGTCCTGTACTTACCCTATAATATCTTGATAATAATTTTGATATAGTTATCGTGACTACATATACTATTATCATTATTAGCATGATATTTAAAGAGATATTAAACCTTTCCCTTGTGTATTCTAATTGTAAAGCTAATATTATAGTAGCTGGTAAAGTTACCTTTAAAACAAAGTTGGAAAGTTCCTTTTGTCCATTTTCAGAAATTATACCTAGCTTTCCTACTATGAATCCTACTATTATTAATAAAAATAATACTGAAACATTCTGTAATGTAATTAAAAAGTCCATACTTCCATTCCTTTCATTTCATTTTTGCTAAATGGCCTGTGTTTTTGCGCACAAAAAAAAAGAAAATGATAGATTTCCTTAGGCCCTTTTAAAGACTTAATACTGTTATCTTGGATAAACTATTCCTCCACTAATGGCGGTTTTACTAGGAGGTTAAAATGACTATTAAGTTTAGGCACTTGGCTAAATAAGCCAGTATAATGATGGGTATGAAATATCCTAATAGATAAAGGTATTAAACATATGGTATAGATTATCTAGATAGGATGACAATTAAAATTTTTGGTCTAAACTAATCTTAAGTGCAACATTATACATTATAGCATATATTCTATAGTCTATGTTCCCTTATTCTCAATGATTGTAACCTTCTCCGTGTTTATGATGTTTTAAAATTCTTGAAGATTGCAATAAAAACTTATATAATCTTTACTATATCCAACCATTAACGATAGGCTCTACTATAATATAATAAAGGGGATTCTTAATATGATTGAAAAAAGAAATGTAGGGTTAGCAATTGTTTTTACAATACTTACCTGTGGCCTTTATGGAATTTACTGGTTTGTAAAGATAACAGATGAGGTAAATTATTTAAGTGGAGAGGATTTTGGTTCTGGTCTTTCAAGCTTTCTACTTGTAATAATAACCTGTGGGATTTATAAATATTTTTGGAGTTACAAAATGGGTAAAATGGTATATAAAGCACAGGATAGGGCTGGAGTATACCCAACAGATAATTCCGTACTATATCTAGTCCTTAGTTTTCTTCAAATAGATATTATTACCTATGCCATAATCCAATCTGATATTAATAACTTGGTGTAAATGATTAATAAGAAGGAAATAAAAATTCTAGTACCAATAATATTAGTTCTAGGTATATTTATATATTTTTCTGATCCATTAAAAGGTCCCATATTACCCTGTATATTTAATAGACTTACAGGATATTATTGCCCAGGTTGTGGAATGTCTAGAGCTGTTCACTATCTTTTACATTTTAACTTTAAAGAAGCCATAAAGTATAATGTTTTAATATTTATAATCCCACCCCTTCTAGCAGTTTATTATTATCTAAAATCAAAACATCATAATAAACAGGCAAAAAAGTTAATCATCATTATATTAATAATAACCCTAGTATATGGAGTACTTAGGAATTTGAGTGCTCTAATCTAGGATTTTTTATAATTTATATACTTTTCTACCCATTTGCTTTAGCCAAATCTATTTTCATAACTATTACCTCATAAAAAACTGGTATCGTCATTAAAAAATTCTTGCATTGAAGTTATTGTAGATTGATAAGGCATAATATATAATAAAAACATAAAAACCTAATATTACCAACTTGAATTGCATTATAAATTATTATAATTTTGGGAGGTAAAGATATGAATTATTCTATTGAGGGTGGAACCCTTCCTGCTGTTATCATACAGCTTGAACCTGGAGAAACTATACTTAGTGAAGCAGGTGGACGTACATGGGCTAAAGGACCTATAATAACAGAAATCAATACTGGCGGCATAGGGAAAGGTCTAGGTCGCTTGTTTATGGGGGAAAGTCTCTTTATGAGCCGTTACACAGCTGAGGGTCCAGCGGAAATTGCCTTTTCTTCATCCTTTCCCGGCAGTATTATAGCCAAGGAGTTAAGAAGTGGAGAAAGTATTATTTGTCAGAAATCAGCTTTTTTATGTGCTACATCCGATGTCCAATTATCTGTACATTTTCAGAAAAAACTAGGTGCTGGTCTAGTAGGGGGAGAAGGATTTATCATGCAACGGGTTACCGGCCCAGGTATTGTCTTTCTTGAAGTGGATGGCTATTGCAAAGAATATAATTTAGATCCCGGTGAAAGACTGGTATGTGATACTGGTGTGGTGGCAATAATGGATGAAACCTGTCAAATAGATGTCCAAAGAGTTAAGGGTATAAAAAATGTTTTATTTGGTGGAGAGGGCCTCTTTGATACAGTAGTAACAGGGCCTGGAAAGGTTTATCTCCAAACCATGACTATACCCAAATTGGCAAAGCTGATGATACCCTTTATGCCTAAGGAAAAATAGGCTTGGTGATCCACCTCCCATAGGTGCTTCCACTGACTTTGTTTGTTGTGTTTCATATCTCTATATCAGCTATTCTACCCGAATATATTGCTTTATTTTTAATATTCGTTTAGTCTACACTTCAATAAAATTATGGATTTTATCTTAAATATATTTCTTATCTACAGCTTATCATTATAACGATACTCTTCCTATATTGTTTTTGTACTTGTAACTTTTCTATTAGTTGATAATCCTTAGCTGAGATCTTATAAGTGTTTTTCTTCTGTTAAGTATAAAATATAAAGGGTATTTTTAAATAATGACCAAATTAAACTTGGAAAGGTTGGGTGAATAATACTATGTTAAAAGACTTGATAATAAAAAATAGAACATATAGAAGATTTTTTCAAGATGTCCAAATTGAAGAAAATGAGCTATTAGATCTGATTGAACTAGCTAGATTTTCGTCTACAGGAAGTAACCTTCAACAACTTAAATACATACTTTCAAATTCTGAAGAAAAAAATCAAGCCATATTTGAGGAAATAAAATGGGCAGCCTATCTTAAAGATTGGGATGGTCCAGAAGAAGGGGAAAAACCATCTGCATACATAATTATGGTAGTGGATAAATCTATTAGTACAAATATTTACTGGAATCATGGAATAGCTTGCCAAAGCATTCTTCTGGGAGCAGTAGAAAAGGGCTATGGTGGCTGTATGTTTGGCAACTTTAATAAAGATAAACTCAAAGAAAAACTAAATATACCAGATAGATATGAGATTCTTCTAGTTATTGCCCTTGGCAAACCAAAGGAAAAAGTTGTCCTTGTAGATATGCCTGCTAATGGAGATGTAAGGTATTGGAGAGATGAAAATGGAATCCACTATGTTCCAAAAAGAAGCCTAGATGATTTAATATTAAAAATATAAAGAACCACCTACTTAAATAATAAATAATAAATATCTATTTAATGTGTAAGTCTACATCATGGGGGTATAATACAAGTAAACTTAATTACAAGTATTGCAAAATAATGCTTGATGTAAAGAGGAGAGATATAATGAATAATATAAAATTAGCAATCATTTATTACAGCATGGGTGGCACAAACTATCAACTGGCTAGATGGGCAGAAGAAGGGGCAAAAGAAGCTGGAGCTGAGGTTAGGGTTTTAAAGGTACAGGAACTTGCACCCCAATCTGTAATTGAAAATAACCCAGCCTGGAAGGCACATGTGGAAGCCACAAAGGATGTAGCTGAAGCTACAATGGCTGATCTGGAATGGGCAGATGCTATTATCTTTAGTGCTCCAACTAGATTTGGTGTTATGGCATCCCAGATGAAACAGTTCCTTGATTTAGCAGGTGGTCTTTGGGCCAAAGGAAAAACAATAAATAAAGTGGTAAGTGCTATGTCTTCTGCACAAAATCCCCATGGTGGTCAAGAGGCAACCATTTTATCATTGTATACTGTAATGTATCACTGGGGAGCAATTGTAGTACCTCCAGGCTATACCGACCCAGTTCTTTTCGGTGCAGGGGGCAATCCATATGGAACATCAGTAACTGTTGACCAAAATGGTGAAATGGTTGAAGATGTAAAGGATGCAGTTAAGCATCAAGTCAAACGAACTATTCAGGTAGCTGGCTGGGTAAAAAAAGGCATGGATAATTAGTAAAATTAAATAAACATAACAGCAGGGCTAGCATTGCTAGCCCTGTCATAATAAGGATTTGGTTGTTTTTGTGTTGTTATAAATACCACCTACATATTGGAGTTAATTTTATATATAGTCGGATTATATAGGATGTGTCATAAGTATAAGTGTATATCCTGAGGAGTTTTTCGAAGAATTTTTTTTTAGGAAGATTTCCTCTTTTCCCTGGGAAAAACAAATTTAGTTTGTGTCACATAATTTAAAGATACCAAGTTACTTGAAGTAAATAATATCTCTTAATTCTCCAGATTTGAGGCTATATATTTTTATATCTACCTTTAAATTTTTCAACAATAAACTCCTTATAAGGCTGAAGATTTTCTATATCCTTTTTCCTCACCAATGATGCTTGATTTGCTGTAAAATAAAAAATAAAGTAATCTTTGCTTTCCATTAGGGTAAAAAACTGGTTGTATTTTAATTCACCTTTTGACTTAAGTTCCTGATTCTCCATAACAATTCTGTCTTCATAAAACTTTAAAGTATTAATACTATCAAATGTACCTGTCTTATCTGTCTTTATACGTCGGGTATTTTTCTTTTCGACTTTGAACAATACAGTGATAATTGCCAGTGCAAACAATAAAATCCAACTAATAATGAGCTTTGTCATATTTAAAGTACCACTTTCCAAACTAACTATTATACTTCCGATTATAGAGATTAAGGCCAATAGGGGAATAGTAATCTTATTTCTTCTAAATGTTGCAATATATAAAAACTTCCTATAATCTTCCTTTGACATAGCCGTATTTATAATGAATTTAGGTTGTTCCATATAATTCACTCCTACTTAATCAAAATAGTCTTATATGCTTATCCACAACTAGGACATGAAATATAAATAATGTACCATAATAAAGTTTTATTTAATTTAACTTCTGAAAATATATTTT
>DUPX01000102.1 GCA_012838085.1 Eubacteriaceae bacterium | reverse complement strand
GATATAATGGTGGATAATTATAAATAATATAGGTATATGATAAAAATTATTAACAATATGGACAAAAATGTATGCACATAAAAATTTATAATAAACTAAGTAGTTTTTGTTGTCTGGAAGGAATATTAAGGAATTATACACAGAATACTCACAATATTGTCCACAGCCTGTGCATATCCTGTGGACAATATTAATAAATTCCAAAAAGTTATTCACAATCTGTTTATATGATATCAAATAAAAATGTCCTTATCAATGATAAGTTAATAATTTTTTATGGAAAAATATTATTAACAAATTAGCTTTATTTCAGAACCTTATTCAGTTATAATAATATATTAGAACTTGTCTATCTTGACAGACACAGGGGTAATGGATATAATTTTAAAGGAATATTATAATGATGGTATTTTTATGCCCAGAGGGACCGGGATTAGAGGAGGTGTCGCACTATGAAAAGAACTTTCCAACCAAAGAACAAACAAAGAAAAAGAGTTCATGGTTTTAGAAAAAGAATGGCTACAGCGTCTGGACGCAGAATAATAAAAAACAGAAGAAAAAAGGGAAGAAGAGTATTATCAGCATAAAGGCCGGAATTCATGGCCTTTTTCTACAATAACTTTTTTATTATAAAATTGGGGATGGAATATACTAATGAAGGAAACCTTTTCTCTAAAAAAAAATAATGATTTTAAACTGGTATATAATAGGGGAAAATCCTTTGGCAATAGATTATTAGTTATATACTATCTACCTAATGAAAAGGATTATAATAATCTAGGTCTTTCTGTTAGTAAAAAAGTTGGCAATAGTGTGGTAAGAAATAGGATAAGAAGGCTTATAAAGGAAAGTTATAGATTAAATGAGGACAAAATCAAAAAAGGTTATAATATCATAATAATAGCTAAGGTGAGATCTAATAGTGCAGATTTTAAATCAATAGAAAAAGCCTTACTACATTTGATGAAAAAGGTAAAACTTTGGCAATAATAAAATAAAGAAGGTGTCTCTTTTTGATAAAGAGGATGGCTTTACTATTAGTGAGGTTTTATCAAAGGTTAATATCTCCTATATTACCTAGAAGTTGTCGATTTAATCCTACTTGTTCTGAATACACATATCAGGCTATAGAAAAATATGGACTAATTAAAGGTATATATTTAGGAGTTAAAAGAATTTTGAAATGTCATCCCTTTCATATTGGTGGCAATGATCCCCTACCATAGATGGAAGGGGTTAGATAAATAAATAATAGGGGGTATTTTAGTGAGCATTATATATCAAACTATGGGAAAGCTTCTATATGGAGTTTATTTAGTAATACAAAATTATGGATTAGCAATTATTTTATTTACCATTATAATAAAAATTGCTTTACTCCCCTTAACTTTAAAACAGACAAACTCTATGAAGAAGATGAATGAACTTCAACCACAGCTTCAAGAATTACAAAAAAAGTATAAAAACAATAAGACAAAATTAAATGAGAAGATGATGGAATTATATAGGGAAAATAATTATAACCCTGCCGGCGGCTGTTTTCCTCTTCTTTTGCAGTTTCCGATATTGATTGGTTTATTTAGGGTTTTGCAAGACCCAGCACTTTATGTATTTCCTAAGGATGTCTATGAAAGTGTAGTTCAAAACTTTTTATGGCTACCCAACTTAGGGGAACCAGATCCTATGTATATTTTACCCATTCTTGCAGCCCTTACCACTTATCTATCTACAAAAATGATGAATACCAATACCACCAGTGATGTTGCTCAAACCCAAAAAACTATGGGAATTATAATGCCTCTTATGATTGGCTGGATTAGTATTAAGTTTCCATCAGGACTTGCATTATATTGGGTTATCAGCAACCTGTTCCAAATGGGACAGCAATATATTGCCTTAAGAGATGTTTCTGGCAATAAGGAGGTTTCAAGATAGAATGGAAAAAACAATAGCTACGGGAGTAACCATTCAAGATGCAATAGATAATGGGTTAAAGGAGTTAAATGCCCATAGAGACAATGTGGAAATAAATGTGGTAGAGGTTCCATCTAAAGGTATATTTGGAATTGGCAGTAAGCTTGCAAAGGTGGAAATAACATTAAAAGACAATACAGAAGAAGTGGCAAGGAATTTTTTAAATGATATCTTAAATGCAATGAATGTGATTGCTATTATCAATACTAATCTTGAAGATAATGTGTTAAAAATAGAGCTAGAAGGTAAAGATATGGGGGTTTTAATAGGAAGAAGAGGAGAAACCCTTGATGCAATCCAATATTTAATTAGTTTAGTCATTAATAAAGGAAAAGAAAAATATATCCGAGTATTATTAGATACTGAAGACTATAGGGCCAGGAGGGAAAAGACCCTTCAAAGATTAGCAGAGAGGCTAGCAAAAAAGGTAGTAAAAACCAGAAGAAAGGTATTATTAGAGCCCATGAATCCATATGAAAGAAGGATTATCCACTTTCATTTACAAGAACATCCTAGGGTACATACCTATAGTGAAGGGGAAGAACCCTATAGAAAAGTTGTAATTTCCTTAAAAAAATAGAGCTTCTTAAAACCCAGTAAAAATTACTGGGTTTATATGATTAAAAGAGGTTGAAGTGGAGTCGGATGTGGATAAGGGGCAAGGGATAGGGGATATAATAATTCTAGAGCCAGGAGGCGGGAAACGAGAAGCTAGAGACCTAAAGGAAGAATTCAAAAATTCAATAGAAGGCAAGATATGTCCCAAGGCGACGACTTAATTGAGCCTTTTTACCTTATTTAGCTTTCTTAAAAAAGCGAGATTACCAGAGGAGGCAGTGAAGATATCTTGAAGGAAATATAAATTTCTTGTGAATTTTTACATACTGTCGTGACTACTCCAGTGGCGATTATAATATAAAGAAGGTGAAGATGATGTATAAAAGTGAAACTATAGCAGCCATATCTACTGCCCCAGGAGAAGCAGGAATAGGAATTGTTAGAATGAGCGGGGATCAAGCATTCCCAATTGTAGATAAACTATTTATTTCTTCCTCAGCAAAGACCTTTACAGAGTTGAAAAACCGCAGTATAAACCATGGCTATATAATAGACCCTAAGACTAATAATAAAATCGATGAGGTATTGGTAAGTAAAATGATGGCACCCAATACCTATACAAAGGAAGACATAGTGGAGATTAATTGCCATGGGGGAACCCTGGTAGTGAAAAGAATATTAGAATTATTATTGAGAAATGGCGCTAGTCTGGCAGAACCAGGGGAATTTACAAAAAGGGCTTTTTTGAATGGCAGGATGGATTTATCCCAGGCAGAGGCGGTTATTGGCCTAATAACTGCTAAGACCAATAAGGGAATGGATTTAGCCTTCCACCAATTAGAGGGTAAGCTTTCCATAAAGATAAATGAAGTACGGGATAAGCTATTAAATATGCTGGCCCATATAGAAGCCTCAATAGATTATCCAGAATATGATATAGAGGAGATAACCTATGATAATTTATTAAAACAGAGCCAGGAAGTTAAGAAGGAGATTGATAGTCTTTTAGATACTGCTGATACGGGGAAAATTCTAAGAGAAGGATTAAATACAGTTATAATAGGTAAACCAAATGTTGGTAAATCCTCCTTGTTAAATGCATTGCTTAGAGAGGGAAGGGCAATAGTTACAGATGTCCCCGGTACTACTCGGGATATTATAGAAGACTATATTAATATAAGGGGTATACCTCTAAAGCTTATTGATACAGCAGGTATTAGAGAAACAGAAGATATAATAGAGCGAATAGGGGTAGAAAAATCTAAGGAATTAATGGAAAAGGCAGATTTAATACTATTTATATTAGATATAAGTACCCCCTTATCAAAGGAAGACAAAATGCTTATAGAGTTATTAAAGGATAAAAAGGCAATAGTCTTATTTAATAAAACAGACCTAAAGGCAAAATGGAGTATTGGTGAACTAAAAAGCTATTTTAAAGGGAAGACTATTATTGAAATATCAGCACTAAAAGGGCAGGGCTTAGAAAAATTAGAAGATGAGATTTATCAAATGGTTTATGGGGGACAGGTGTCTGCTGGGGATACTGGTCTAGTATCTAATATAAGACATAAGAATTTATTGGAAAGAGCCCTAGAAAGTGTTAATATAACTATTGAAACAATTAAGGAAGCCCTTCCTTTAGAATTAATATCTATTGATCTAAAGGATTGTTGGGACTTACTTGGGCAAATAACTGGCGATACTATTGAAGAGGATATTATTGATCAGATTTTTGCAAATTTTTGCATTGGAAAGTAGGAATTAGTATGGAATATATAGCAGGAAATTATGATGTTATAGTTGTGGGAGGCGGCCATGCAGGTTGTGAGGCTGCCTTGGCACCGGCAAGGTTAGGATATAGCACCCTTTTGATTACCCTTACCTTAGATAATATTGCCCACCTACCCTGCAACCCTTCCATCGGAGGTACGGGAAAGGGCCATTTAGTTAGGGAAGTTGATGCCCTAGGTGGGGAAATAGGAAAAAATATTGACAGAACCTTTATACAAAATAGGATGCTTAATACTGGTAAAGGTCCTGCAGTCCATTCATTGAGGGCTCAGGTGGATAAGTTTAAGTATTCTCATACCATGAAAAGGGTATTGGAGGACCAGGAAAACCTACACATAATACAAAATGAAGTTATGAATTTAGTGGTAGAAGAGGGGCAAATAAAGGGGGTAATCACAAAAACAAAGGGTGTTTTTCAAGGAAAGACTGTAATAATAGCCACTGGCACATTTTTAAGGGCAAAGATATTTATAGGAGATGTAAGCTATTCTGGAGGCCCCAATGGGATGATGGCAGCAGAAAGCCTGTCCTATGACCTAATGGATAATGGGGTTAATTTAATGCGACTAAAAACCGGTACCCCTGCCAGGGTTCATAAGAGATCGGTGGATTTTTCCAAGATGATTATTCAACCAGGGGATGAAAAAATAGTGCCCTTTTCTTTCACCAGTGGGAAAATAGAAAGGGAACAAATACCCTGTTACCTAACTTATACCAATGAGAAGACCCATGAAGTTATAAAAGAAAACCTCCATCGCTCTCCCCTTTATGGTGGAGAAATAAAGGGGGTAGGTGTTAGATATTGCCCTTCAATAGAGGATAAGGTAGTAAGATTTTCCGATAAGCCCAGCCATCAGGTCTTTATTGAGCCAGAGGGAGAGGATACCAATGAACTCTATGTTCAGGGAATGTCCTCCAGTCTACCAGAGGATGTCCAAACAGCCATGCTAAAAACCCTACCGGGGTTGGAAAATGTGGAAGTAATGAGAACAGGCTATGCTATAGAGTATGATAGTATAGATCCTAGTCAACTAAAACTTTCCCTAGAACTAAAGACCATCAAAGGATTATTCTTAGCAGGGCAAATTAATGGAACTTCCGGTTATGAAGAGGCGGCTGCCCAGGGAATTATGGCAGGGATAAATGCGGTCCAGCTTATTAAAGGGGAGGAACCTTTAATATTAGATAGATCCCAGGCCTATATAGGAGTACTTATTGATGATATTGTGGCAAAGGGTACCAATGAGCCCTATAGAATGATGACATCTAGGGCAGAATATAGATTATTACTTCGCCAGGATAATGCGGACCTTAGATTGACGGAAATAGGATATAAAATTGGCTTAATAGATGAAGAGCGATATCAGAATTTATTAATCAAGAAAGAGAAAATTCGAAAGGAGTTAGAGCGATTAAAAAAAGTCATAATCACTCCTACAGAAGAAACCCAGAATTTTCTTGAAGAAGTAGGGAGTACAGCTATAAAAAGTGGTGTCAGTCTATATGACTTATTAAAAAGGCCCCAAGTAACCTATGAAAATACAGAATTTCTAGATAAAGATAGGCCTAAATTGGCAGAAGAGGTTACAGAGCAGGTAGCTATTCAAATAAAATACGAAGGCTATATTAACCGACAATTAAGACAGGTGGAGCAATTTAAAAAGTTGGAAAATAAATTAATCCCTGAAGGAATTGACTATGAGGACATTAAGGGAATTAGGATAGAGGCCAAACAAAAGCTGCAAAAGATTCGCCCCTTATCCCTAGGCCAAGCATCTAGAATTTCCGGGGTATCTCCAGCAGATATTTCTGTGCTAATGATTTATATGGAACAGCTGAAAAGACAGAAAACAGAGGTGGAAACAAATGGGGAATGATATAGAACTATTAAGGGAAGGGGCAAGTACTTTAGGTTTAACCTTAACACTAGATCAACTTGAACAATTTAAAGAATATATGAATTACACTCTAGAAGTCAATAAAACAATGAACTTAACAGCTATCACAGATGATAGAGAATTTATAATAAAACATTTCTTAGATAGCTTAACATTAAGTCAGGTCTATAATTTTGAAAATACCGAGAGAGTATTAGATATGGGCACAGGGGCTGGATTTCCCGGAATTCCACTAAAGATTCTCTATTCGGAAGCCAAATTTGTGCTAGTAGATTCCTTAAATAAGAGAATACAATTTCTTAAAAATGTTGTAGAAAAACTAAATCTTAAAAACATTCATTGTATCCATGGTAGGGCAGAGCAATTAGGGCAAGAGATGGATTATAGAGAAACCTTTAATGTGGTGGTGTCCAGGGCAGTTGCTCCTCTGGCAATACTATCAGAGTATTGTATTCCCTTTTTAAAAACAGATGGAGTATTTCTATGCTTAAAGGGACCTAAATATAAGGAGGAAATCCAAGGGAGTATGGGAGCAATAAAAAAATTAGGGGGCAAGTTAGAAGAGGTAAAATCAATTAAACTACCCTTTAGTGATATTACCCACTATATACTAATAATTAGAAAAATAAACAAAACGCCGACAAGATATCCAAGGAAACCTGGAAAGCCGACTAAAAGCCCTATAAAGTGATTAAGATTAGAAAAATGACGAATGAAAGTTTCCCTATTTATCAGTATTTAAAGAGGAACTAGGCCTTTTATATAGAATAATATCTTAGAAAAATATTTTAATATGGGCTTAACTGAAATTTTTGAGTTGAGAGGAATGATTTCATGAAGGAAACTGCTATTTCAAGGGAAGTAGAATACCTGCCTGTAGATCACATAAGACCAAATCCGTATCAGCCAAGAAAATACTTTAACCAGGCTACCATTGAAGAGTTGGCAGTATCTATTGAAAGCTATGGCATATTGCAACCCTTAAGTGTAAGAAAGATAGGGGAAACTAGTTTTGAATTAGTAGCTGGGGAAAGACGGTTAAGAGCCGCAAAATTATTGGGCATGGAAAAGGTACCTTCTATTATTGTAGAAATAGTGGATAAGGATTCTGCCATGCTAGCCTTAATAGAAAACATTCAAAGGGAGGATTTAAACTATATAGAAGAAGCTATAAGCTATAAACACCTTATTGATGATCATGGTTTGACCCAAGAAGAAATTGCAAAGCGGGTGGGGAAGACCCAATCCACTATAGCCAATAAACTAAGGTTGCTTCGCTTAAGTGATAATATTAAAAAGATTCTAATTGACAAATCCCTTTCAGAAAGACATGCCCGGGCCCTTTTAAGACTTCCTGATGAAGAACTACAGGAAGAAGTACTAAAAAAGATAATAGACAATAACATGACTGTTAAAAAGACTGAAGAAATAATAGAAAAGACCAGGCGAAAGTTTTTACATGTAAATAATTTAGTTGGAGATAAAAGAAAAAGATCCAGGGCAAAGGTTAAAAGCTATATTAATTCTAGAATATATATAAACACCATAAAAAATGCTTTCTTAGAAATTAAAAATACAGGAATTAATGCTACCTATGAACAGAACGACTTTAAAGACTATGTAGAAATTAAAATTAAACTACCAAAGGTATAAAATAAAGGGGGAAGTTTAAAAAACTTACAATGTTTCACGTGAAACATTGTAAGTTTTTTTATTATCTTCCTAATTATATGGTAGAATAAAATATAAAGAAATATTAATTGTCAGTAATAGGGGGGTAAAACTTGTCAAAGATAATTGCAATATTTAATCAAAAGGGGGGAGTGGGCAAGACCACTACTAATGTAAACTTAGCATCGTCCCTAGGATTATTGGGGAAAAAAATATTAGCGGTAGACATTGATCCCCAAGGAAATACCACTAGCGGACTAGGTATTGATAAGCAATCCCTAAAAAGGAGCATATATAATGTCCTGATAGATAAGATCGAAGTGGAAACTGCTATCATACAGACCCCTTTTAAAAACCTAGACCTATTGCCCTCTACTGTAGAATTGGCAGGGGCAGAAATAGAGCTAACATCCAGTTTGCAAAGGGAACTGGCCTTAAAAAACAGCATTATAAAAATAAAGGATAATTATGATTACATATTTATAGATTGTCCACCATCATTGGGGCTATTGGCAATAAATGCCCTTGCTACAGCAGACAGTGTTTTAATTCCCATTCAATGTGAATATTACGCTTTAGAGGGAGTTGGCATGCTTATGAATACCATTCAACTTGTAAAGAGGGGATTAAACCCTGACTTAGAAATCGAAGGTGTGGTATTAAGTATGTTTGACGGAAGAAACAATTTATCCATTCAGGTGGTGGAGGAGGTTAAAAAGTATTTTAAGGGAAAGGTTTATACCACATTAATACCAAGAAATGTTCGCCTTGCAGAAGCTCCCAGTCATGGGCTGCCTATAATGGAGTATGATGAAAAGTCTAGGGGAGCAGAGGCATATATGGAACTAGCAGAAGAATTTTTAGAATACCAAGAAGATGAGGAAGGTGATCTATTTGGCTAAGCGAGGTTTAGGAAAGGGATTACAGGCTTTAATACCTGAGATGGTGGAGGAAAAGGGAGAAAGTTTAGATATAAAGATTAAAGATATTCACCCTAATCCATATCAACCTAGAAAAGAATTTGATCAGGCCAAACTTTCTGAATTGGCCATATCTATTGAGGAATATGGGGTGGTTCAACCTATTGTTGTTACTCCCAGAAAAAAGGGTTATCAAATAGTAGCAGGGGAAAGAAGATGGCGGGCAGCAACTATGCTGGGGTTGGAGAATATTCCTGCCATTATTAAAGAATATACAGAACAAGAACTTATGGAAATAGCTTTAATAGAAAATCTTCAAAGGGAGGATTTAAACCCTATAGAAGAAGCAAATGCTTATAAGGAGTTAATGGATAAATTTGATTTAACCCAGGAACAAATGGCAAAGAGGTTAGGGAAAAGCAGAACTGCAATAGCAAACACCCTTAGGTTGCTAACCCTTTCAAAGGACATACAGGAATTAATTCAAAACAATCAAATATCAGCTGGCCATGGGAGAACTTTACTGGCAGAAGGAGATATCAAGAAAAGGAAAGTACTTGCAGAAAAGATTATACAGGACAAGCTTTCTGTAAGAGAACTAGAAAAATTAATCAAGGATTCAAAAAATATAAAAAAGGATAGCAAGACTAAAAAGGGAAATAAGATTTTTGATACCAGATTAAATATATATTTAGATCTGGAGGAAAATCTCCAAAGGGCTCTAGGCACAAGGGTAAAGATACTAGATAAAAACAAAAAAGGAAAGATTGAAATAGAATATTACTCTGAGGAAGATTTAGATAGGATTTATGAAATAATAGTTACCAATAACTAATTAATTGTTTCACGTGAAACATCCATGAGATAAGGATAGTCTTTAGGTGTTCCTTTTGGTCAGGGATAAGGGTGTTGGGAGGAAAAGACTAGGGGTGTAGGGGCAGGGTTTCATCCCTGCCTGCCAGTTTGAACAATAAAATTTAAAGGATTTTGGGGGTGACATGAAAACCATCCCCTATTGATAGGAAAAATAAAAAATAATTCCTATTAAAATCCTACAATTAATCTGATATAATTTTATAATATATACTAT
>DUPX01000101.1 GCA_012838085.1 Eubacteriaceae bacterium | reverse complement strand
GCAGACTTAGTAATGCGTGAAAAGAATCTGGTGGATGTTGATTTGGTATTACAAAGATTTCCTCTTAAAGCAAGAAAATTTATACGAATTGCAAGTCAGCTAATAATAATAATATTCCTTGTTTCCTTAGTAAGGTATGGTTTTCCTTTAGCTATTGAAAGTTATAGCAGGAAGTTTTCAAATATGAATTTAAGTTATTCTTGGGCAACTATTAGTGTGCCAATTGGAAGCATTATGCTTATATTTACTTCGATTATTAATATGAGAAAGATGATATATTCTAAGGATGGGACATATTCAAAAAGGGGTCAAGAATCATGATTGTGGTTATTGGATTGTTTTTTATATTACTTTTCCTGGGAATGCCTGTTGCTTTTGCAATAGGCATTTCAGGGGCAACGTTTTTCATAACTGAAGGGATTCCTTATACTATTGCTGTTCAAAAGGTGGTCGCTAGTACACAGTCATTTTCCTTAATGGCAATCCCTCTATTTATTTTTGCAGGTAATTTAATGAATTCCGCAGGCATTACTATCAGATTAATAAGATTATCCAATGTGTTAGTTGGCCATATGTATGGTCATGTTGGCCAAGTAAGTTGTGTCTTAAGTACTATGATGGGTGGAATTTCAGGAAGTTCAAATGCGGATGCAGCTATGGAAAGTAGAGTTTTAGGACCAGATATGATAAAAAATGGATATTCAAGGGGTTGGGGAGCAGCTATAAATGGAATATCTTCACTAATAACAAGTACAATACCACCGAGTATGGGGCTTATTATTTATGGGTCAGTGGGCGAGGTTTCTATTGGACGGTTATTTGCAGCAGGTGTTGTTCCAGGTATTATAATGATGTTCGCATTAATGATTACAGTGAATATTACTGCAAAAAAAAGAAATTATGTACCAGTAAGAAAAGAAAAGGCAAAATTATCTGAAATAGGAAAAGTTTTAGTGGAATGCATATGGGCATTAATTTTTCCAGTTTTCTTAATAGTAGGAATACGTTTTGGTTTAATGACTCCATCTGAAGCAGGTGCATTTGCAGTAATGTATGCAATATTTGTTGGGGTATTTATATATAGGGAGCTTACCTGGAAGGATTTTCTACTTACATTAAAGGGAAGTGCTCGAGACATAGGAGTTGTTATGCTAATAGTTGCAATTTCGGGTATATTTGGATATGGAATTGTATACGATGGTATTCCCCAAGTGTTAGCAAGCTTTTTAATTGGGATAACAAGCAATAAAATAGTTATGCTTTTTCTTATAATATTAATGCTACTTATAGCAGGAATGTTCGTAGAAACAACTGTTATTGCTTTATTAATGACACCAATTTTATTACCTGTTGTAAAGAATCTTGGAGTTGATCCGGTACATTTTGGACTTATTATGATGACTACGGTTAATCTAGGTATTATGACACCGCCTGTTGGAATTGCACTTTATACAGTATCTGATATCATGGGGTGCAAACCTGAAGAAACATTTAAAGAAGGCATACCTTTTTATATAACAATAATTATCGTTATTTTAACTATAACGTTTATACCTAAGTTAACATTGTTTTTACCAGGGTTAATTTACGGTTAAAAAGAAAAAGCATATTATAATTTTATAATATGCTTTTCTTGACTGTGTATTAATACAGTTAAGCAAGTTCATAAGAGTCCAATACGAGGGTTGATAGTAGCAATTGTTAGCTTATGGCAAGGGTGTCACTGTAAGGTACTCTAAAGGAGTAGGTAACAAAACTTTAGAGGAAAGTTTATACTTCTACTAGTTATGCTCTTCATGAGAATTTAAACCTTTTATGTAAGTTTATTACATATAGTTTCCCCAATTGGGAGCATTAAAAGACACTTGAAGTATTCTAGGACAAGAATTAAGGTTAATGTAAGGTTGTTGTAACATTTTAAAAGATAATGGGATGAGGTGGAAGGGATGAAGATGACATTTCGTTGGTTTGGCGAGGGTAATGATAGTGTGCCATTAAAATATATCCGTCAAATACCAAATTGTACGGGGATTATGGGTGTACTAGATCAATATGCGGCAGGGGAAGTTTGGCCCTTAGAGGTTATTCAAGAGTATGTAAAGCATGTAAATAATGCTGGGTTAGAGGTCGAGGTTATAGAGAGTGTAAATATCCATGAGGATATTAAGCTTGGGCTACCATCAAGGGATGGTTATATTGAAAACTACAAACAAACCCTGAGAAACCTTGCCAGCTGTGGCATTAAAGTAGTGATATATAACTTTATGCCGGTATTTGATTGGCTACGTACTGATTTAGCCCGTGAAATTGAGGAAGATGGCTCCAATTCCCTCTATTACGATAATGAAGAGCTTAAGGGGTTGACACCTCAAATGCTTGTAGAAAAAACTACAGCAAATGCTAAGGGATTTTCATTGCCTGGCTGGGAACCTGAACGATTGACTGAGTTAGAGAGGGTTTTAAAACTATATGAAGACATTGACCAAGAGAAACTCTTAGAGAACTATCAATATTTTTTGGAAAAGGTGGTTCCTACCTGTGAAGAGTTGGACCTTCGATTGGCAGTCCATCCAGATGATCCGGCTTGGCCGGTATTTGGCATTCCCCGTATTGCCCACACCAAGGAACAATTGAAACGAATTGTTGGGTTGGTAGATAGTCCAGCAAACAGCTTATGTTTGTGTACCGGTTCATTAGGGTCCTCACCAAATAATGACATTCCTTCGATAATTCGTTATTTTGGCAAGCTGGATAGAATTGCCTGTGTTCATATACGTAATGTAAAATATTTGGGAGAAAAAAAGTTCCGAGAGACTTCCCATCTTTCGGTGGATGGGGATTTGGATATGTATGAGATTATGCGTGCCATCTACGAGACGGCACCAAATGTATATATTCGTCCAGATCACGGTCGCATGATATGGGATGAAGAAGGTCGCCCTGGATATGGACTATATGATCGTGCTTTGGGAATTGCCTACTTAAACGGGATATGGGAATCCCTAGAGAAGATTAATAGGTAGCAGAAAATAGAAGTATGGATTTATGAATTTCTAATGGAAGTAATATAGAGGGGTGAAACCATTGAAGTTAAGTTTAAATACAAAGGAATTACAGGATTCTTCTAAATGGGAAGAGGCAGGTTATCATCTGCCCAAGTATGATCGGGAAATGATGATTAAGGACACTGTAGCAAATCCTACTTGGATCCATTTTGGATCAGGAAATATATTTAGGGCCTTTCTTGCTAATGTACAGGAAAAAATACTAAATCAAGGGAAAACCAATAAGGGAATTATTGTATCTGCAGGGTTTAATGTGGATATTATTAAAAAGATGTACCAGCCCAATGATAACTTAAGCTTACTTGTTACTCTAAAGGCGGATGGTAGTGTTGAAAAAAGGGTAATAGGTAGCATCGCTGAGTCACTATCCATGGATACTAAGGATGAAAGAAGTTGGACTAGACTAAAGGAGATCTTTTCAAACCCAAGTCTACAAATGGTCAGCTTCACCATAACAGAAAAGGGCTATAGCCTCATCAATGCTGTAGGAGAATACTTACCCACTGTTTTAGAGGATTTTGAAAGGGGTCCCAATAGAGCAGAAAGTTATATTGGGAAATTGACTGCATTACTCTATGAGAGATATTTAAAAGGGAAAAATCCAATTGCTTTGGTAAGCATGGATAATTTCAACCACAATGGAGAAAAACTTCATCATGCTGTTCTTACTTTCGCTCAAAAATGGATGGAAAATAAATTGGTAGATAAAGGCTTTGAAACCTATATAAATGATGAAAGTTTAGTGACCTTTCCCTGGAGTATGATTGATAAAATTACGCCTAGACCAGATGACAGCGTGAGGGAATTGTTACGCAAGGATGGTTTTCAAAATGTGGATAATATTAAAACCTCCAAGGAATCTTTTATAGCACCCTTTGTTAATGCTGAAGAATCTGAATATCTTGTTATTGAGGATGCCTTTCCCAATGGACGACCCAATCTTGAAGAGGGAGGGGTGATCTTCACCGACCGAGATACGGTAAACAAGGTAGAAAAAATGAAGGTAGGCACATGTCTAAACCCACTCCATACAGCCCTTGCCATCTTTGGATGTCTTTTGGGCCATACATTGATTTCTGAAGAAATGAAGGATCCAGAACTAAAAACCTTGGTAGAAAGAATTGGCTATGATGAGGGATTACCAGTGGTGGTCAACCCGGGAATTATTGATCCTAAAGAATTTATTCGTGAAGTACTGGAATTACGGTTTCCAAACCCCTTTATGCCGGATACTCCCCAAAGAATCGCCATGGATACCTCTCAAAAACTAAGCATTAGATTTGGTGAAACCATAAAAGCCTATCGTGACCGTGAAGATATGAATGTATTAGATTTAAAATATATTCCGCTGGTATTTGCCGGATGGTGTAGATATTTAATGGCCATAGACGATGAGGGCAAGACCATGGAACTCAGCAGTGATCCCTTGCTAGATGAATTAACACCCCATGTAAGAGGGATAAAGCTTGGGGATCAAGGTCCATTCCATCAGCAATTAGCTCCAATTCTATCCAATGAAATCATATTTGGGGTTGATCTTTATAAGGTAGGTTTAGGGGAACTTGTTGAAAATTATTTTAGTGAATTAGTATCAGAAGTAGGTGCTGTAAGAAGAGTCTTAAAGAAATATGTCTATTAAGCTATAAAATTGCGATATTTATAATTAATATAAGTTATACTGCATAATTCTTTTTATTTAACTATATAGATTAATTATGAATAGGAAGTTTAGATTAAAGTTAATGTTCATCATTAACTTATCCATCTTAAAATGAGGTTTATTTCATGATTAATACTATATGGTTTTTTTAAATGGCGGTTGGAATAATAGTAGGAATTATTAATGGTAGGCTGGAGGAAGTCACTCAGGTTGCCATGGATTCATTGGTATATGAAAATAATGGTTAGAGTTGATGAAGAGGGTGCTTGTAAGACACCCTAATCTGCCACTTGTGTTAAAAATAATAGTAAACTTACAATAGAAGAATAGTGTTTGGTTAAGTCAAAAATAAAATAGCACAAAAGGATAACATCTTGGAAGCTATACGGTTTTTCTATATAATATAAGGGAGCCAGAAATTTATTTATATCACTTCATTATCTAGGAGGTTATATTGTGAAAAAAATTAAGCTAGCAGAAGGGATACATATGTTATCCATGAATGTAGAAGATATGCTATTTGAAGGAATGTGGGAAATAGCCAATGGAGTTACATTAAATTCCTATATAGTAAAAGGTGACAAGACTGCTATTATAGACGGTGTAATAGGCTGGGATGGGGTGCCTGAGACATTATATAAGAATCTTGAAGAAATTCATCTAAGTCCTAAAGATATTGACTATTTAATAGTCAATCATATGGAGCCAGATCATTCTGGTTGGATTGAAAACTTCGAAAAAATTAATGATGATTTTACAATTCTGTGTACAGAAAAAGCTGCAAAATTAGTAACTTCTTTCTATGGGGATAATAATAGAATAAAAATAGTAAAAGAGGGAGATGTGCTAGATTTGGGAAATGGGAAAAAACTGAGCTTTCATCCTGTTCCTAATGTACATTGGCCAGATACAATGCTTACTTATGAATCAAGTACAAAAACCTTATTTTCCTGTGACATGTATGGAGCATTTGGCAAAATGGGTGAACATCATTTTGATGATGAAACGACTTCAGAAGAAGTTGAGTTTTTTGAAAAGGAAGGAATAAGGTATTATTCCAATGTTATGACTACATTTACACCTATGGTTAGAAAGGCCATAGAAAAGTCAAAAGAATTTAATATAAATACTATAGCACCTGGTCATGGACCATTGTATAGAAAAAACCCACACAAAATAATGGATGATTATTTACGATTTAGTCAATATGCAGAAGGAGCAGGAAAAAATGAAATTACTATATTATGGGGATCTATGTACGGGATGACCGCAAAAGCAATTGCATTCGTAGAAAATGTGTTAGCAAGAGAAGGAATAAAGGTAAATAAATTGGAAATGCCTTTGGAAAGTGAGAGTGAAATGGTGGCCACAGCTATTAAATCAGCTGGCATTATAATTGCGGCACCTACCTATGAATACAAGATGTTTCCGCCAGTGGCAACAGCAATAGATGAACTAGGAAGAAAGAAGGTTACTGGTAAAGTAGCTTTTTATTTTGGATCCTATGGATGGTCAGGCGGAGCTGAAAAGGAACTAAAAGAAATAATTGAGCGGAATAGAATGAAATGGGATTTTATAGAAAGCGTGGAGTTTGAAGGTTCTCCAAGACAAAAGGATTTAGAAAAAATAGAAGCAGGTATTTTAGAATTAGTTGATAAAATTAAAAATAAAATATTAGAATAATATAGAGATTAACTGAGCTATCTTATTAATTCTTCTCTGTCTTCTATAAGAATAGGTGCACAGACATGTATGGTAGATGGTACGGTTAACTTCTTAAACATGAAACATATTACCTTAATAATATAGTAAAAATTAGTATTGATGAATATATTTGGGTTTGTGCATTAATGCATAATTCCTAATTTTAAACTATATAGATTAATTATGAAAAGGAAGCTTAGGTTAAGGTTAATGATCATCATTAACTTATTTATCTTAAAGTGAGGTTTATGTCATGATTAATACTATATGGTTTTTTTTGATGGTGGTTGGAATAATAGTAGGAATTATTAATGGTAGGCTGGAGGAAGTCACTCAGGCTGCCATGGATTCTGCCTCTTTAGCAGTCCAGCTTTGTATCGGCTTTATCGGCATTTGGGCATTATGGCTAGGCTTGATGAAGGTGGCAGAAAAATCTGGTTTTATAAGGGGGATTGGGAAGGTTCTCTCCCCTATTACTAGTATATTATTTCCCCAGGTGCCTAAAGACCATCCTGCTATGGGAGCTATGGTGATGAATATGGCTGCCAATATGATGGGGCTAGGCAATGGGGCAACGCCTTTGGGACTTATAGCAATGAAGGAATTGCAGAAGCTAAACCCCCATAAGACTAGGGCTAGTAATGCTATGTGCTTATTTTTAGTTATTAACACCTCCTCCATCACATTAATACCCACTACAGTAGTGGCTTTAAGGATGTCCACAGGGTCCTCCCAACCTACAGAAATAATTGGTACAGCATTAATAGCCACCACTATTTCTACACTGGTGGGGATTATAAGTGTAAAGTTGTTAGAAAAGAGGGAGGGATAGTTATGATTCTATGGATTTCTTCTGCCATTATTCCCTTGTTTATTTTACTCATTTTAACAATAGGCTTTTTAAAGAATATAAAGGTCTATGATTGTTTTGTAGAAGGTGCTAAGGAGGGGGTAAGCACAGCCCTTAGAGTTTTTCCCTATCTACTTACTATGTTGGTGGCTATAGGTGTTTTTAGGGCTTCTGGGGCCTTGGATTATTTATTAGAGATTCTAGGACCAATATTTGGCCTTATGGGTGTGCCTAAGGAGGTACTTCCCCTTTATTTATTGCGACCTTTATCAGGGTCAGGTGCCCTAGCAATTTTGACAGATATTCTAAAAAACTATCATCCAGATTCTTTTGTCGGCAGGGTGGCATCCACTTTAATGGGTTCAGCAGAAACTATTTTTTATACTTTGGCAGTATATTTTGGTTCTATAGGTATTAAAGAATATCGTCATACCCTTTCTGCAGCATTGATAGCAGATTTTTCTGCCCTGGTGGCATCAGTGGTTATTTGCAGTTGGGTATTTGGATAACTATTTTAAGAAAAAATATCCGGTAGAAGGCTTTTCCAACTACCGGATAAGTTTATATTTTTATAACAGAAAGAGGAGAATTTATTCTTTCAATCTTTCTTCCAATGCTTCTAATTGGGCAACTAATTCTGAAGGTAATTTTTCACCTAGTGTTTTATAATATTCTCTGATAGAAGCAACTTCATCAAGCCATTCATCAGCATTGACATTCAGTAGCTTTTTCATATCATCTTCACTTATATTGATGCCTTGGATATCAATGGCATTTATTGAAGGCATATAGCCAATAGGTGTTTTAACAGCCTTTCCTTCCCCAGAAACTCTTTCAACTATCCATTTAAGGACACGGCTATTTTCTCCAAAACCAGGCCAGATGAATCTTCCATTTTCATCCTTTTGGAACCAGTTAACATAGAATAATTTTGGCAATTTATCAGCATCGGTCATTTTCCCAATATTT
>DUPX01000016.1 GCA_012838085.1 Eubacteriaceae bacterium | reverse complement strand
TAGATTTCACACTATCAGCAAATTCCATCAATGCATCAATATCCTTGTTTTCAAGGTTTCCTTCTTTAAATTCCCTTACTGACTTTCTCTGTTTGATAATCTTATGAAATTGCATACTTATCCCCCTCGTATAATATGTTTAGGTCTAGTTTTTAGTAGGTCTAAACATATTTATTTTTATTCTTTATTACAATTTTTAATTGAGATATCCTAATGCTAAAATAAGTATATAGAGTGATTAGCAAAGGATAATTCTATTCCCCCTTGCAAAACCATATGGTTATTGCCTGTTTAGCATGTTTCCTGACTTAGTCATCACATTCTGCTTACTACAGATGCTGCATCTCTTTGTCTAGCCAACAGCAAGGTATTTTTCAAAGATGAATGCTAATAGTGCGAGGTTTCAGTCAATGACTAAGATTAGGATATCTCTTTTACTAATTGTTCTACATTATCTCCTATGAAAGGTGGTGATCTTATGAAGAACAATTTTCTATCCACTTTATTTGTTGGTATTGATGTTAGTTCTAAGACTAATGTTTTATGTGCTCTTGATTTTAGTGGCAATAAACTTCTCAACCTCAAGGCTTTGAATAATCAGCCTGGTGCAGAGTCTATTTTAGATAGTATCTTAGACTGTTTAAATTCTAATAGCCTACAATATGTTGTTATTGCCTTAGAATCTACTTCTTTTTATAGTACTCATATTGCTAACTTTTTATCTTCTCATGAAGTACTTTTAGCTTATAAGCCTCTTGTTTACTGTCTTAATCCTAAAGTTGTTGCCAATTATAGAAAATCCTTTATTGATATGGATAAAACTGATCCTATGGATGCTTATATTATTGCTGACTTTGCCAGATGTGGCAGAATTACTTCACAACCTTGGCGTGGTGCCCAATTCCTTGCTCTACAGAGATTAACTCGACATAGACTTCATTTAATTGAATGTATTACTAGAGAAAAAACTTACATGGTTTCTAACATATACTTAAAGTTTAGTGAATTAGCTGTTTTAGATAAAAAGGATAAACCTTTTTCTAATACTTTCGGTGTTACATCTGCTGCTGTGTTAACTGAGTTTTTATCTTTAGAAGATATTACTTATTTGTCTATTGAAGATTTAGTAGCTTTCGTATCTACCAAGGGTAAAAATCGTTTTAGCGATCCTTATAAAACAGCTAAGTTGCTAAAAAAAGCTGCTAGAGATTCATATCGTCTAGATAAAGTATTGTATGAGCCCTTAAATGCCTCTATTTCTTCTTCATTTAATCTTATAAAAGCCTTTGAAGATGAAATCAAGACTATAGATAAAGCTATCGGAAAAAATATTAAGGGGCTTAATACTACTGAGTTTCAATCTCTTACTTCTATCCCTGGCATTGGTCCTGTTTTAGCTAGTGGTATCCTCTCAGAAATAGGTACTATTACTTCTTTTAACTCTCATGATGCTTTAGCTAAGTACGCTGGGCTCACATGGAGAGTAAAACAATCAGGTGACTTTTGTTCTGATGAAACTAAAATGACTAAAACTGGCAATAAATATCTTAGATATTATTTAATAGAAGCCGCTAATAGTATTATATATCATGTACCTGAATATAAAGATTTTTACAACAAGAAGTACAGTGAAGTAACTACTCATAATCATAGAAGAGCCCTCGCACTTACATCTCGTAAACTAGTTCGCTTGATTTTTGGCTTGCTGACTAAAAATCAGATCTACTCCAGCAATAAAGTTGGAGAGAGTCAATAAAACACTCCATCTTTAAACCTTTTTTCTCTAAAAAACTAAGGTTCTATTAAAGTTACTCTTTTTTATTTCTTTTGATTGTTTTCTTTATAAATCTTTTCTTGACATATTACCAGATTGCTATACTATCATTTTGGCAATAAAATATATAATTGGACTAAAAATAAAAGTATAAAGACTAAACCACTTCCAGTAAGCTCCCCAATCCATCGGCAAATTCCCTACAAATTTTCCTGTTTGGCCATTCATTGCAAAGGTGTATTTTTTACCCTTCCAAGTAGTATTCAATATCCATACCGGATAGAGGGCATACTTTGCCTTACCGTTTTTTAATTGTATACTGGTGTGTTCTGGAATAACAGTGGCAAATCCCCTTACAGTAGAACGAAATGCTTCTTCAGTACTTCTTTTTATTCTTTGGTTGGCTCTATCAATGCTCTCCATTTCTGTTACATCATATTTATCAGCTAAATAGCCTGCCAAATAAGCCGTTTGAAAATCTACGGCTTCATTAAAGTTAAAAGGTTCTATAGATTCCATTAAGTCATCATCCATCTTTGTAGAGCCGTCCACCGGCACTTTTTCAAATCCTATATCCCCCTCCCGAATAATAGAGTAAAAGCTAGTCTTTGTATAATTATAATTTTGGTCACTCCAGGCCATTACCCTAGTACCCCTATATCTTATGCTGACATCCGCATCTGCATCAAATAGCCAAAAAGGCACATATATACCCTTTATCTCATCAATATGATTTTGATCTTTAAAGACCTTTGGCAGTAATCTTTTACCCTTAAGGTGTTTATATAGGGACTCCTTGGCTGTCCTTTTATCAAGTTTAAAGGGTATTACATAGTCTGGCTTAAGAGCCCCCTTAAATTGGCCCATGATTACCACTGGATTATCACAAAATGGACAGCTGGTGGCAGCTGTATTGGCGTCCCCCACAATTTCTCCACCGCAGGATTTACATCCATAGACCACCATTCCATCAGTTTCCCCTTCTGCCCATTCCCCTCCTGCCTTTGAATTCCATTCTAAGTCATCAGGCAATTGTTTTTTTAGCTCCTCATCTAGGGCTAGAAGGGATTCCATTTCAAATTCCGTATCACAATAGGGACACTTCATCTTTTGGATATTGCTATCAAAGGCTATAGCCCCACCACAGGAAGGACATTTATATTCTTGTAATACTTGCAACTTTCTTTCCCCCTTTAAAAAACACTAAAACTTATTGCCACATTCTGGGCAAAACTTTGGTGAATTTTTTAAATCTTTAGATTCCCATCCACAATTTTTACACTTTATTTCTTCTGGCTTTGGTTTGCCGCATTCACTGCAAAATTTCCCCTTATTTTTTGCTCCACAACCGCAAATCCATTCTGCTGACACTAGTTTTTTCTTTCCACAATTCATGCAGAATTTACCCTTATTCTCTGTTCCACAACTGCAACTCCAGCTATCTTGGGAATTTTCAAGGGAAATCTGATTCTTATTTTCTTCTTTTTTCTGTTCCTGGCCCATAGCATATAGGTTTTGTGCATTCATCCCACCTGCCTGTTGAGCCATTCCCATTCCCATAAAGCCCATCATGGCACCGCCTTCATTAGCTGCTGCTCCCCTTAAGGCATCTGCCTGAGCTGCTGTTAATGTGGCCCCTGCCATAGTAGGATCCCGTAATATGGCAGCTCTTTGAGCTTGTTTTATTAGCTCTGCATCCTCCTCTGGTAAGGTAATTGGATTAAGGCCAATAGATACAACCTTTAGTCCCCTTATCTCCCCCCACTTATTAGATAGGGCCTCATTCATAGCTTTAGAAAGCTCCTCTGCATAACCTGGCAATGCACTTGGTCTTATGCCTAATTTTGATATTTCTGCAAAGGCAGGCTGTAAGGCAGAGATAAATTCAGTCTTTAATTGGCTGTCTATTTCATCTCTTCTATAAGTAGAATCCACATTCCCACTTACATTGGTATAAAACAAAATTGGGTCCTCAATTCTATATGAATAAATCCCCGAACATCTAACTGCCACATCTATATCTAAACCTATATTTTTATCAACTACTCTAAAGGGTATTGGATTTGGTGTACCAAACTTATTATCCACTAATTCCTTTGTATTAAAATAATATACCCTTTGATCCTTCCCAGTGTCTCCACCGAAGGTAAATCTTTTCCCAATGGTTTTAAAGGTTTTTTTTATGCCTTCTCCTAAGCTTCCAGTAAATATACTAGGTTCAGAGGAACTATCATAAGTATATTCTCCTGGTTCTGCACAGACTTCTACTATCTTACCTTGCTCCACTATTATCATGCACTGGCCATCAGAAACCACTATCCCTGATCCATTAGAGATTATATTATCATTTCCCTTAGTGTTGGAAGACCGTTTCCCGATTCGTTTTTCACCCTTTACCACTAAGACTTCCTTATCCATAGATTCACAGTAAAAAAACTCCTTCCACTGATCTGCTAATGTGCCCCCTACTGCACCAACTCCCGCTTTTATTAAACCCATAATCCTACCCCCTATTTGATATATTATTTAAGGCTGAAATTATTATAATTTATATAATTATACTCTTTTATACCCAAAGAATACTAGCTTAATTTTATATATTATTTTATAAAATTAAGTATTAAAAAGGTAAATAACTCCTTGAAAAACTAAGGAGTCATTTTTATAATAGGAAATCCTACATTAATACTATATACAAATAGGTAAGCTTCATATAGATAATAGAACCATATATTAAAAATCTTCTTCTAGCAATCTTTCAATTATATTAACATCCTGGTCAAAGCTAAGGGGTTGAACTGCCGGGCCATGTAATATTTCCCCATCTACACTAAATCTTGAGCCATGGCAGGGACAATCCCAGGACCTTTCTGCCGGATTCCAATTTAGCTCACAGCCCATATGGGTACAGGTTAAGTTTACCAGGTGTAGCTTCCCTACCTCATCTCTATAGGCCCCCACCTTTTCCCCATCAACCTCAATAACTTTTCCCTGTCCTCTTTCAATATTTTTATCTTTAGTTACTCTTTTAATCTTCCCCCCTATAAGATTTGCAGCAACATTTAACCCCTGCTTACCAAATTCCTTAGCTGAGGGAATAATACTTTTTCTAGAGGGATTATATATCCCTTCCCAGGGGCTTTCCCCCTTAATGATCAAATCCTTTAGCAGCATAGATGATACCATACTATTGGTTATTCCCCATTTACCAAATCCAGTAGCAATATATAGATTAGGAGTTTTATCTGTAAAGTTACCTATATAAGGAACCCCATCTAGTGTCATACAATCTTGGGTAGACCATCTATAGGGTATATCTTCTATAGTAAATAGATTATCTGCAAAGTCAATTAATTCACTATAGTGATTATTAGTATTTTCTCCCTGACCAGTTTTATGGCTCTCTCCCACTATTAATATATATTCCCCTTGTTCCGTATTTAGCCCCCTTAGAGACCTAGCTGGCTGTTCTGCATTTACATACATTCCACCAGGAAATTCTTCCTTTGCTTTAATTACAATAGCATAAGTTCTTATTTGATAAATTCGAGTATAGTACATTCCTATCTTATTGTAGAAGGGGTAGTGGGAGGCTATTATTACTTTATCAGCGATAATACTCTGTCCATTTGAAGTTTTTAATAGATATCTGCCCCTTTCATCTTCATTTAATTCCACCACCCTGCTCTGTTCATATATTTGAACCCCTTTTTCCATTATTTTTTCAGCCAGGGGAAGTAAAAACTTTCTTGAATGAAATTGTGCCTGGCCATCAAATCTAATCCCTGCTTTTATCGGTATTGAAAGGGGAAGCTCTTCCACATAAATAGCTTGAATTCCAAGGCTTTGTGCTGCTTCTGCCTCCTCTTTAATTTCTTTAATGTAGTTTCTATCCTGAGTATATACAAAGGCTGGCTCTATGGAGTAGTCACATTCAATATTATTCTCATCGGCAATTTCCTTAATTTCCTTTATTGCCCTTTGATTTGCTTGAGCATATTGTTGGGCAAATTCTTTGCCAAATTCCTTTATTAGTTTCCCATATATTAGATTGTGTTGGGAGGTAATCTTTCCTGTAGTATGGGCAGTAACACCTTCAACAACTTTGCCACTCTCCAATATGGCTATTTCCTTACCGCTTTTTTCCAATTGATATGCTGTAAGTATCCCAACCATTCCCCCGCCTACAATTGCAGTTTCCACATCAATGTTTCTCTCTAGAGGAAAATAATCTTTCCCTTTTGTGGATGCTATCCAATAAGATTCTGGCATATTCTTATAATCTTTCCCTTTCTTAATATCCATCTTCAATATCCTCCAAATAATTTTAGTATATTTATTTTTCTACACTTGGAAGATTTTATACCAAGATTTACAAACTATAAGAAAGCTTATAAATGACTTAATTTAATTTCAATATAATCTTTGCAAAAAAATTTTGGCTTTGTTTAAAATTAAAGTAATAATCAAGGGCAAGTACATAGTGGAAGAATTTACTTGAATTTCTATATAGGCTTGGTTATAGGCTTGGTGAGAAAAGATTTCTCAGGGCGATAGGGGCCTTTATTGGCATATTCCCCTGGAAGAATTCCTATGGGGCTGGTGGAAGATGGTATTTAAAAAGATGCTCTCAAATAAAGTATTATTGAAACTCTCGTCCAATGTCCTTTAACATATTAATATAAAGTAGCAATTCCTTTCTAGAACCAACATTTAGCTTCATATAGATGCGTTTATTGTGGGTTTTAATGGTATTTATACTTAGAGATAGGATATTTGCAATCTCCTTTGCTGTATAGCCTTGTACATAGAGATTAAATACATCTCGCTCTGCCGGAGATAAATCTTTGGTATTATTTACAAACTCCTCCAGTAATGGCATAGGAATTTGTTCCCTATTGGCCTCTTCCAATATATTTTCATTGGTGGATAAAAACTCGATAAGATCATTAATCTCCGGAATTTTTACATTTCCATGTTCATGAATTTTCTTGGATTTTATAATATCAAAGCCATGAAATATTGGACGGATATATTTTCTGCTGAGAAAGAAAGACAAGATGATTCCGGCCGTTAATAAAAGAATAAGAAGGGAGGATAATATAAAGTTGAGGCGGAATATGGATTTTACTATATCCTCTTTATGAATCATAATACCCACCATCCACTGATCATCGGAGAAGGCAGATCCTTCAGGATACATCTTAATAGGAGTATGCAATCCAAGAAAAGAATTCTCCTCATCTGCCTGATAGGAGAAGAAAAACTTTTTACTTTTTATTATTTTAAGATTATCTAAGCCTTTAGAACTACTCCTTATGGAATATCCCCCTGCTATGAAAGCCCTGTTAGTGTGTATATTCCCATCTTCCGGTAGAAATAACATGGAAAAGGAACTATTATATATACTATTGTTGGGCATATAGGATAGTTTAAATAACATCCCACTGATTTCTAAACCACATACACCAAAAACATTGCCATTAGAATCTATTAATGGAACTGAGCAGAGCATTACTTCCTCACTGGTTCCTGGCATTATAAAGGGCGGCGTCCAATAGTAAAACTCAGACAGGGATCCTTCCCCTACTAAATCTTTAGCCTTTTGTAGAGGTCGGTGGTAGTAGATTGCATCCATTATATTGAATTCCATATCCCATTGGGCATGTAAAGGTAGGGAGTTTATTCGTGCAATTCTTGGATGGCCACGAAGAATGTGAATATTAGGTGAAGAGGAGTTTATAATATTGGGTTCCATATTTTTTATATAGAGACCTGCTTTATAGTTCTCGGCATTGGCCAGTGCCGGATTAATGGTAGCATCCAAAACAATAAATCCACCACTACTATTGGATCGCAGTACACTGGATAAAGTTGATTCAAATTCCAAAGAAAGAAGCCCCTTTAGAAGCTCTGGGTGTTCCTGTAAGTCGAAAGTGGTATACCCATTTTCCTGTAATTGTGTTTCTATTCTGGATGACAAGGACTTTGAAAATTCCACAGCATGTTGGGAGATAAGCCCAAATTGTTCACTTATACTATTGGATAGGTAGTTAAGGTCATTTTGAACTAATTTTTCACTCTGGAATAGGCCTGCTGAAAAAGTTCCAGAAACAAAAAGTATTGCAATTACCCCAATGAGCATGGTAAGTACCAATACCAATAAAAATAGAAAAAGTCGAAGATCCATGGGAAGTCCCTTATTGATGGCTTTTTTAAAATTATTTTTAAAGGAATGAAATTGAGAAGTCAATACTATCACCATACCCTCTTTACTATGAGTACTATATTATTCCCTTGTTTTACTTTATCCCATCTAATTCATTGATAAAACATTGGTAGATATCTTTTGTTGCAATATTATAGGCCATATCCGGATTATTTTCTTTCAATAGCTCAAGGTAAGCATCCCTTGATTTTTTTGCCGTCTTTAAAAATAACTTCTCATATTCATCTTGCATCTCATCCATGCCCTTACAAATCGGAGGTACATAAAAATCATATTCCTCCTTCATTATTCGGGCGGTGTATAATAGTTTTTTTATATTTTCATCCCTATGATGATCCATTTCGGCAGACATTATTTCTTCAAAAGCCTCCATTGTAACAGGAAGGTAACCGGTAGAGGAAATAAAGCGAAGGTTATTTTCTGGAGAAGTAAACCATTTTAAGAAAATACTAGCCCCATGTTCTTTTTGTTCATTGGTTTTTATTATGCACATCCCACCACCTCTTTGAAGAGCTATTTTTTTACCCCCATCAAAGGTTGGATATGGAAGGATAGCAAAATCTGCAGATTCTGTAGTGTTATCTTCATAAGTTACTTTAGGGGAGAAAAATACAACCCCTGCTGTTGAACCTGTAGAACATACAATTTCCCCGGTTTTTGCAAGGTCAGAGGCATAACCATCATAAATAGCTACATGACCTAGTACAGCAGGCTCAAAATAATTCTTCAAAATCCTGGATAGATGGGCATTGGAGAGGTCAAACCCATCCTCTGTAAGAAAATCAGATCCTAATTGTTTACATCCTATTTGAGTAAAATTAAAAAGTGAATCTGGTAAGTAGAACATCTTCCCATTACTCCATTGGTGATATAATTCTGCAGTTTTCTTAATTCCTTCAAATGTTTCTAGATCTTTAAGTCGAGCCCCTGTGTCCTGGGCAAATCTATTGAAAATAGTGGTATTTACAAAGAGCACCTCAGTGGATTTCGCTGTAGGAAAAACATATAAGCCATCTTTCCCCAGTTTCCCTTCTTCAAGAAAAGTTGGCATATAAGCTAAAAGCTCTTCATCAGTAAAGTATTGGGTAAGATCAACCAGCAAATCTTTTTCCATAAGGCGGAGTGCAGTCTTGGGATAGGCAGTGGTGATATCTGGAAGCTCCGGAGCTCCCGGATCACCATTTATCGCCATGGTCAGCTTTTCATGAAGATTGGAATTGCTTGATATGGAAGTAACATTTATTATAACCCCTTGTTCCGCTCCAACACTTTCATTAAACTCATCAATCATTTCATCCATGGTATTCTTCATCTGTCCCCCATAATTATGCCATAGAGTAAGGGTTATAGGTTCTTTTGTCTTGAAAATCTGATAGCCTCGGTAGCCAAAAAAAGCCACCAATATTAGGACAAAAAACAAAACAACTGCAACTATATATCTTTTCACAAAAAGACCCCTTTCAATTGTAAAGCTTGAAACGGTTTTATATTCTCTTTAACTTAGATTATAATAAATCTTCTGTATTTTAAAATATAAGATGATTTTTCCTAAATTATAACACATTTTGAATGTTATTCCAATAACAAGCTTTCCTAGTGAGATAGATAGTATTGGGAAATCACCCTAAAATCATCCTTTATCCCTATAAAAAATCACCCTAGGGGTGATAGTATTTTAAAAAAGATAAGTGTACATTAGTGTTGAAAGAAGTTCCAAAAAAAATAAAATAAGGAGGTTAGCAGATGACCGATTTAAAATCTACCCTAAACACCCAGGAAAAAATACCAACTTTTGACAATGAAGATGTGGAAAAAAACAAAGTAATGGCAGGCCTCGCCTATATAATCTTTTTCTTGCCCCTTATCGCCTGTCCTGAATCCGCTTTTGGCCGATTTCATGCCAATCAAGGACTATTGCTATTTATCTTTGGCGTAGTGGGAACTTTTGTCCTAGGATTTATTCCAATTATAGGCTGGATATTGCTTCCGGTATTAGGTCTTTTAACCTTTGCCATTGGAATTATGGGATTGATCAATGGTCTTAATGGAAAAGCAAAAGAACTTCCCATAATCGGGAAATTTCGAATCATTAAGTAAAGTCAAATTAATAATTCCAAATGAAAGAAGGGATATCTGTATGTTGAAAAAAGT
>DUPX01000015.1 GCA_012838085.1 Eubacteriaceae bacterium | reverse complement strand
TTCTTCTTCACAAGAAAGACCATCTTTTTGTCGGGAAAGATTTTTTATGTCATTTTTTAGTTTGGTTTCATTATTTTTCAAAACATCTATTTCTTTTATTAATATATTAATTTCTTTTTTCCGATTTAGAACACTGGTATCACCCTTGGTGCTACTACCTCCAACCATTGCCCCGCCTGGATTAAATATAACACCATTTAGTGAAACTATTTTATATCTATGGTTTAATTTTCTAGATAAACTAATGCCATCTTCGATTTTATCAACTAATATAACTTTGCCTAATAATTGTTGGATTATTTCTTTATAAGTTTTATCATAGGTAATTATATCAGAGGCCAATCCAATAAAACCTTTATGGCTTTTAATAATATCTAAATCCTTAGAGATTTTATTCCCTTTAATAACTTCTTTTGGAAGAAAGGTGGCCCGTCCCCATTTATTTTTTGTTAAAATCCTAATACACTTTTTAGCAATTATTTCATCTTTTACAACTATGTGCTGAATAGATGATCCTAATGCTCTTTCAATTGCTAAGGTATATTTAGAGGGCACATTAATAAGTTCTCCTATAACCCCATATATATTTTCCTTTAATACATCATTATTTTTCTTTTCCAACATTAATTTTTTTACACTATAAAAATATCCCTCATATTCCCTTTCCATATCTGTTAAGGCTTTGACTTTTGACTGTATTATTTGTATTTTACTTGTGGTTTCATTATATCTTTCCTGTAGGGATTCTATCTTTTTTATAATTTCTTCATTATTTAAATGTAATATGTTTTTTTTAGAATTTAGTTCTTCATGCTCTGCTACTATTTCATCTATTAGTTTTATTTTTTGAGATTTTGTTTTTTTGTTATCTTTGTTATTTAAAGTTAACTCATTTAGTCTTTCAGTCATTTTGACAACTTGAGTAGTAATATTATGATTCATAATATTTAATCCATTCATATGGCTCTTAAGTTCCGCTAATTCATTTATTATATCTATTTTTGATTGTCTTTTTATATCCATAGCTTTTTCTTTTTTCTTTAAATCTAATTTCATTACTGTAAAAATATCTTTATTACTTTTTAAAATACTAGATAGTTCTTTAAATTCATTTGTAAGCTTGTCTATTTGTTGTTCTTTTAAACTTATTTCCTCATTAAATTTATTAATATCAATTATATGATTATTTATTTCTAAAGAGACTCTATTTATATCATCTTTTATGTATTGGTTTCTCTCATTATGTAATTTTATTTCCGATTGAGATCTTTCGATTTGACTTTCAATATTATATAAAAAATTTTGTTCATAAGAGATTTGATCTTCTAAATTCTTTAATTCTTGTTTATAATTATTAATTTTATTTTCTATATTTTCTATTTCAGACTCTACATCTTTAATTTGTGACTCTGCATTTTTCTTATTTACACTTATACTATGTAGTTTATCCTTTAATGAATCAACTTTATGAACAAATATAGCTAATTCCTTTTCCTTTAATAATTCCTTTAATTTTAGAAATTCTTCTGCTTTTTCTGATTGAACTAAAAGTGGTTCAATTTGGTTTTCAAGTTCATTAGTAATATCTATTATTCTAACTAAGTTTTCTTCGGTGCTAATTAATTTTTTTTCAGCCTCTTCTTTCCTACTTTTATATTTTACAATTTCTGCTGCCTCTTCAAATATGTATCTTCTGTCTTCAGAATTAGCACTAAGAATTTCATCAATTTTTCCTTGACCAATTAAAGAATAACCTTCTTTCCCAAGACCAGTATCCATTAGTAATTTATGTATATCCTTTAATCTGCAAGATGTTTTATTTATATAAAATTCGCTATCACCAGACCTAAACACCCTTCTTGTAATTCTCACTTCATTATAATCAATAGGTAATATATTTGAGCTATTGTCTATTACTAATGATACTTCTGCATATCCTAAGGGTTTACGTTCTTGAGTCCCAGAGAAGATTACATCTTCCATTTTATTTCCCCTTAAACTCTTAACACTTTGCTCTCCTAAAACCCATCGAATGGCATCAGCGATATTACTCTTCCCACTGCCATTTGGCCCCACAATAGCAGTAATTCCTTCTTCAAATTCTAGATAAGTTTTATCCGCAAAAGATTTAAAACCATATATCTCTACTCTTTTTAAATACAATTATTTCACCTCTTTTAAAGCTTCCTCTCTCTGGTAAATTTTTAAAATTTTTCTATATAACTTAATGCTTCTTTTGCAGCATTTTGCTCTGCTTCTTTTTTATTTTTACCCTGGCCTGTACCATATTTTTTATTATTAATGATAACATCTACATAAAATATTTTATTATGGTCTGGACCTTCTTCTTTAATTAATTCATAGTATAACTCATGTTTTTTTTCACTTTGAACTTTTTCCTGTAAAATGGTTTTGTAATCATAATATAAATCTTCTTTATTAATCCTCTGAATTATAGGTTTGAAATGTAAGAAAATAAATTTTTTAACTTTCTTTAGTCCATTATCAAGATATATTGCTCCAATTATAGCTTCTAAGCTATCTGCCAATATAGATTTTCTTTTCCTTCCACCCTGGTTTATCTCTCCTTTGCCCATAATAATATATTCACCTATATTTAGTCTTAATGCTATTTCTGCTAAAGTATTACTACAGACTATTTTAGCTCGCATTTTTGTTAACTCTCCTTCAGAGAAATCTTTATACTTTTTATATAAAAATTCACTAATAACTAATTCTAATACAGCATCCCCAAGAAACTCTAATCTTTCATTGCTTTCTAAGGATGAACCCTTTACTTCATTGCAATACGAACCATGAGTTAATGCATTATATAACAGGTCTTTATTATTAAATATATAGCCTAGATTGCTTTCAAGATCTTTAACTAAAAATTTTTTCTTCAATGTAATAACCTCCTGCTTCTTTTACATTTTAACACATAAAATATAAAGTAAGATAAATATATTTATCTTACTTTATATTTTATGAAAGCTTTAATCTTATAATTTCCAAATTAAGTTCCAGTTTTAAGACTAAATATTATAAGTTTTCTTGTAAGTAATTTACAACATCTTTTACATATTTAATATTTTCTGCATCCTCATCTAATATTTCTATATCAAATTCCTCTTCAAAGGCCATGATTAATTCTACAACATCTAAGGAATCTGCTTCTAAATCATCCAGAAAGGACGCTTCCAATGTAACTTCTTCTGGTTTTACTCCCAATTGTTCTACAATAATTTCCTTCACAGTTTCAAACATACCCCCACACCTCCCTTCAAACCTTATATATGAAATAATCATTAGATTTATATATTTTGATACTTAATTGTTATATTCTATATTTCAGAAATATCTATCTTTTTTATTTCCTCAGAAATACTTTTATTTACTTCTTGATTTAAGTATTTTATACCCTGTCGTATTGCATTTTTTATTGCATATGCATTTGAACTGCCATGGGCCTTTATTAGGCCCCCATTTACCCCTAAAAATGGGGCTCCTCCATGTTCACTATAATCAAATTGATCCTTAAAGTTCTTCAAAGAACTTTTTAATAGTAAGGCGCCCATCTTGCCTTTAGTTGTTGATAGCATATTTTCTTTTAGTGAATGTAATATAAAAGAAGATAATCCTTCTATTAGTTTTAAAATTACATTGCCAGTAAATCCATCGCAAACAATTATATCTGTTACACCATAAGGTATATCTCTAGTTTCTATATTTCCTATAAAATTTAAGTTGCTTCCTTTTAGTAATTTAAAAGTTTCCTTAGTTAAATCATTGCCTTTATTTTTTTCAGTGCCAATATTAACTAAACCAACCCTTGGTGCTTCTATACCTATTACCTTTTCCATATATACAGAACCCATAATAGCAAATTGTAATAGTTGTTTAGGTTTACAATCAGTATTTGCCCCTGCATCTATTAACAAGGAGGGTCCATTTTTTGTAGGAATGATTGGTGCTAATGCAGGTCTTAGTATGCCTTTTATTCTCCCTATTTTTAACAATCCGCCAGCCAGCAATGCCCCAGTATTACCTGCTGAAATTAAAACGGCATTATTGTTATCCCTTACTAGATTCATTCCTACTACTATTGAGGAATCCTTTTTTCTTTTTATTGCTAATGCGGGTTCATCATCATTTTTTATTATTTCTGTAGCATTTATTATTTCAATTTTACTTTTATTATATTTGTATTTTGATAACTCTTTTTCAATTATTTCATAAGTACCAATTATAGTTAATCCTATATCATATTCATTAACAGCTAATACACAACCCTTTACTATTTCAACAGGAGAATTATCTCCTCCCATTCCATCTACATATATCTTCACTATAGCCCACCCCCATATATTTCTAATTCAGTCTATCTAATTATGTTGTTTGTATACAAATAGAAAATAAATCCCTAAATTATTAATCAGTAAAAAAGGGATTTTCATTTAATTCTTTAGTATCTAAACCAGCCGATAATGAGGATTTTTAAACCTTGTGTTTAACTCTATTACTAGACCCTAGTTACTATACAAATCTAATATAAGGTGTTAATAGTGTATTATAATTAAATTTAAAAATCAAGTATTCCATAATAAAAAGGTAGTAGTATTAAATACCACTACCTATTAGGTATAATTATTCTACATCAATAACATCCATTTTTTTATATGTGCCACATGATTTACAGACTCTATGGGGTAATTTAATCTCACCACATTTAGGGCATATACTCATTCCCGGTATAGATAATTTCCAATTTGCTCTTCTTTTATCTCTCTTAGATTTTGATGTTCTTCTTTTTGGTACAGCCACTTCTACACCTCCTTAAATTAGCTTAGCTTTCTATAAGATGTAATAAACACATACTTAATTTAAAACTTTCTTATATATAAATTTTAAATACCTAAGTAATTATATTAATTACAGAGTTAAATGTCAAATAGGTTTTTAAATAATATTAGCTACTATTTCTTCTGTATCCTTAGCTATCATTAGTTCTTCATCTGTTGGTATTACTAGAACCTTAACCTTTGAATCTTCTGTTGATATTATAGTTTCTTTACCACGTATATTATTTTTATCATCATCAATAGATAATCCCAAAAACTGCAGCTTATCACATATATCTTTTCGATTAGTAGCTGAGTTTTCACCTAAACCTGCAGTAAAGACAATTGCATCCACCCCGTTCATTGCAGCAACATAAGAGCCTATAGTTGTCCTAACTCTATAATTAAATATATCTAAAGCTAATTGGGCTCTTTTATTTCCCTTTTGTGCTGCTTCCTCTATATCCCTAAAATCATTGCTAACACCAGATACTCCTAAAACTCCAGACTTTTTATTCAAGATATTATTAATTTCTTGACTATTTAATTCTTCTTTTTCCATTAAAAAAGTTAAAATTGCAGGATCTATGCTACCACATCTTGTCCCCATTGCTAGACCTTCTAAAGGAGTAAAACCCATACTTGTATCTATAGATATACCTTCTTTAATAGCTGTGATACTAGCTCCATTTCCTAAATGGCAGGTAATAATTTTGAGATCATTTATTGGTTTGTTCAATATGCTTGCTGCTCTTAATCCGACATATTTATGAGATGTACCATGAAAACCATATTTTCTAATTTTATACTTTTCATAATATTCATATGGTATTGGATAAATATAAGCCTCTTTTGGCATAGTTTGATGAAAAGCTGTATCAAATACACCTACCATAGGAACATCGGGTAATATTTCCTTACAGGCTTCTATTCCCATTATATTTGGTGGGTTATGTAGTGGAGCTATATCAATACATTCTTTTAAAGCATTCATAACATCTTCAGTAATTAAAACAGAGGATGCAAATTTTTCACCGGCATGTACCACTCTATGTCCTACTGCAGAAATTTCATCCATGGTTTTTATTACGCCATGTTTCTCATCTGTTAAAGCATTCATTAAAATTTCCAATGCAACTTTATGATTTTTCATATCCCTTTTTATAACAACACTTTCCATTTCTTCAGATTTATGGGTTAATACTGAGCCCTCAATCCCAATTCTTTCAGCTAATCCTTTTGCTAGTACTCTTTCATTATCCATATCCATAAGCTGGTATTTTAGTGATGAACTGCCACAATTAATTACTAGAATCTTCAAATCAAATCCTCCTTTATTAATAATCTTCTTTATCATTTTAACATATCTTTGTTATATTGCTAACTATATTTTATATTAGATAATTCTTTATATTTTTTTGATAATAAGATAATATATATTTAAATCTTTATCTAGGAGTGTGAAAATTGCGGGTATCTGGAATTATTGTAGAATATAATCCCTTTCATAATGGTCATAATTATCATTTAAAGAAAACAAAAGATATAACAGGGAGTCAATATATAATTGCAATTATGAGTGGAAACTTTTTGCAAAGGGGAGAGCCAGCATTATTTAATAAATGGATAAGGACTAAGATGGCTTTGTATGCAGGGGTTGATATTGTTATAGAGCTTCCTGTAGTCTATAGTTGTCAAAGTGCAGAATTTTTTGCATATGGTGCAATACAGTTGTTAGACCAGCTAGGAGTGGTAAACAATATAGTTTTTGGTTGTGAAGAATATGATATTAACAAACTAAAATCTGTTTCAGATATTTTAGCAGAAGAACCTATTCCCTATAAAAATTTTTTAAAAAGGGAATTAAAAAAAGGAAAATCCTTTCCTTCAGCCCGTGCTGAGGCACTTGAAAAATATTTTTTAAATAATGTTAATAATAGTATATCTAATGATATTAAGACTATTATACAGTCACCTAATAATATATTAGGAATTGAATACTTAAAATGGCTGAAGATCTTTAATAGTAGTATAATTCCTAAAATAATCACAAGGAAAGGACCAGGTTATCATAGCAAAGTAATTGATAAAAACTATTCAAGTGCTACTGCAATTAGAAATCAAATATTCTCTAATAATGAAAATATAAATAACCTAAAAGGATTCTTACCTGATTCAAGTTACTTAATTATTAAAGAAGCATTAAAAGAAAACTATATACCTGCACATTTTGAATATTTATCCAAAAGTATTTTTTCAATACTCTTAAGAGATGATTCAATTAGTTTAAAAGAATATCTTGATATTAGTGAAGGATTAGATAGAAGATTACTTAATTATTTAGCTACTAATTCTATTGAAGAATTTATAAATTTAGTAAAAACAAAAAGATATACTTATACTAGGATTCAACGAATATTAAGTCATATTCTATTAGATATTAAAGTAGACGACTTAAATATGTTTAAAGAAAATGGTGGTGTACAATATATTAGAATACTTGGTTTTAGCGAAAAGGGTAAGAATATATTGTCGGAATTAAAGAAAAAAAGTCAGCTGCCAATTATCACAAATCTTTCTAAGTCATATAAATTATTAAATCCTGTGCAAAGAAAAATGATAAATTACGATATTCGGGCAACAAATATCCATACTTTACATTTTTCAAAAAATTATAAAAAAAATTTGGACTTTAGTAGCTCACCTATTATTGTCTAATAATCTCTTAATTATTAATATGGTATTTTAATTAGATATGCTATTTTGAATAACTTTAATAACTTCCTTAATTCCGTTGACTATATGGCTTTTAGACATATTTAAAATATATTTCTCTCTGTTTTTATATAAATATTTGATTTTTTCAATCAATATATTATTATTTAAGTTTTCTTCTAAAATAACTATACTATATCCTTGCTTTTTATAAGAATCTGCATTTAATATCTGATCACCTCTACTAGCCTGTCTAGACAAAGGAATTAAAATATTGGGCTTTTTTAAGGCTAAAAGTTCATTTAATGCCGTTGCTCCTGCCCTTGAAATTACTAAATCAGCCATTGCAAATAAATGTTTTAATTCCTCCCCAACATATTCAAATTGTTTATATCCTATTATACCAGTATAAGATAAATCCTTATTGCCTTTTCCACATATATGACATATTTGAAAATCCTCTAATAGTGTTTTTAAGGAATCTCTTATAATGGAGTTTAATAATTTTGAGCCTAAGCTGCCGCCAATAACTAATATAATTGGTTTATCCTCATTAAATGAACACAAACTTTTCCCTAGCTTTTTATCTCCCTGGAATAAATTTTCTCTAATAGGAATTCCTGTGAATACACTTTTTGATTTAGGTAAATACTTAATAGTTTCAGGGAAAGAATAGCAAATTTGATTTGCGAATGGAACAGCAATTTTATTTGCTAATCCTGGTGTTATATCTGATTCATGAAGGACAACAGGAATTCTTTTTACCCATGATGCCCAAACAACTGGTGAAGACACAAATCCTCCTTTACTAAAGACGATTTGAGGTTTTACTTTATTTAAAATTGATAATGCTTGAAAAAACCCTTTTGTAATCCTAAATATATCTGTTAAGTTTTTAATATCTATATATCTCCTAAGCTTTCCTGCTTCAATAGCAAAGTATTCAATACCTTCTTTTTCAATTAATTGTTTTTCTATTCCATCTTTAGTACCTATATAAAAAACCTTGTAGCCATTATCTTTTAAGGAAGGATATAAAGCAATATTTGGTGTTACATGACCAGCGGTGCCACCACCAGTAAGAATTATCCTTTTCATAAAATAAACCTCCTTGTATATTTATATAATTATATGCTTTTTTATAATAAAAAATAAACATGCATAATAAAATTGATAAGAAATATATATGAATATGAATATCTTTTTTATACCGCTTTTAAAAAGGGGTAATTATAATGATAAAAAAATTAACAGATATTACATTCTCCATAATGTTGCTTATTTTAATTCTTTTAATGGTACTCTTTCCCAGTCAAACCTTTAACGCCTCGAGAAATGGTTTAACAATTTGGTTTTATAATGTCTTACCCTCCCTTTTACCATTTTTCATAGGTACAGAAATATTATTTGGTTTAGGAATTGTTCACTTTATTGGTGTATTATTAGAACCCATTATGTATCCTTTATTTAGAGTTCCTGGTATAGGCTCTTTTGCATATGCTATGAGTATTACATCTGGATATCCAATGGGAACAAAGATTGTAAGTGATTTGCGAAATCAAAACCTATGTTCCATAGAAGAAGGTCAACGTCTTCTAGCATTGTGCAGTACTTCAGGACCATTATTTGTGATTGGTGCTGTTGCTGTGGGAATGTTTAACAATTTATATTTAGGTGTTATTTTAATTTTTTCCCATTATATTAGCTCATTTGTAACTGGGCTATGCTTTAGATTTTATGGGAGGGATAATAAAAAAATATATAAAAAAAAACATACTAATCCTTTAGAGTCTATGTTTGAAGCAAGAAAAAAAGATGGCAGAAAATTCGGTGTGATATTGGGAGATGGAGTTAAGAATGCCTTTAATACTTTATTATTAATAGGAGGATTTATTATATTCTTTTCAGTTATTATAGAATTATTCTCTATAATTAAACTTTTTAAACTTCTTATTTATTTATTATCCCCTGTTGTTTCAGTTTATAAACTGTCTGATACACTAATTAAAGGGTTGATTGGAGGTATTATTGAAATTACAAATGGAGCAGAAATTATTAGTAGATCTATTGATCCTATTTTATTAAAGGGGATATTTCTTTCTTTTATTATTGGATGGGGGGGGCTATCAATTCATGCACAAGCCATTAGTTTTATTAGTAAAACAGATTTAAAAATATACCCCTATATATTAGCTAAGTTTCTTCATGGTGTTTTTTCTGCCATTATTACTTTTGTTCTTATAAAGTTGCCAATAGATACTCTTATATATGGAGTAGAACATGTTTTTTATAATTTTGAACATACATTAATATTCAAAATAAGCTGGATAAATAATTTGCTCCTAAGTTTTAGTTATTATTGTACAATTATAATTGTTTTTTTATTAATTAGCATTATCTTATTTAGTATAAATAAAATAAAAGAAAATAATAAGTTGAGATAATTATTATTCACTAGTTTTTGATGAATTTAATCCTTTCAATTCTTTCCTATTTTCATCTATAATTTTATGTAATTCTTCTAATTGATTTTGTAATTTTAAAAGAATTGAATCAGCATATTCATTTGTGCCCAGCCTAATCTCTTTAGCATTTTCTTGAGTTTTTTGTATTATATCTTCTGCTTGTTGATAGGCTTTTTTTGTTATTTCATTATCATCAACCATTTTTCTAATATAATTTTCTGCTTCTTGTGTTATAGTTTCAGCTTCTTTTTGTGCTTCGATTAGAATCTTTTTTCTTTCCTCTTTAATCCACTGGGCTTGTTTTATTTCATCAGGCAAATTAACCCTTATATCCTGAATTAAACTTAAAATCTCTTCTCCATCTACTAAAACTCGACTGGAAAAAGGGACACCTGTAGCACTTTCTATTGCATCCTCTAATTGTTCTAATAAATACATAATTTGCATATTTTTCCCCCACTTTAACTATTTTATCTTATTAAAGAGTGCTTCTTCAACTACTTTAGGAACAAGTCCATTTATGCATCCATTTAAAGTAGCCACTTCTTTTATTATACTAGAACTTATATATGAATACTTGCTACTAGTCATCATAAACATGGTTTCCACCTTAGGCGATAGTTTCTTATTCATTAAGGCCATTTGAAATTCATATTCAAAATCTGAAACTGCCCTTAATCCTTTAATAATTACATTAATATCTTTTCTTTTAACAAAATCAATTAATAACCCAGAAAAACAATCAATTTCAATATTTGGAAAATCTACTGTTGTTTTTCTCAACAATTCAATTCTCTCTTCAACTGAAAAAAAGGCTTTTTTATTTGGATTATTTAATACTGCCACCACTACATTGTCAAAAATACTAGCAGCCCTTTCTATAATATCTAAATGACCATTGGTAACAGGATCAAAGCTGCCTGGATAGATGCAAGAATTCATTAAGATTCCTCCTGTCTAAAGAATGATAATATTGTATTTCCATATTTTTTTTGTTTATAACAAGCTAAGCCCATAGGCTCCATAATTATATCGTTTTTATCATGCTCAACTATTATTATACCGTATTTGTTTAATATATTTCCTTCTATAATAGCAATTAGTGCCGGTTGAATTAATCCTTTTATATAAGGAGGATCTAAAAAAATTATGTCTATTTTAAAATGTAAAGAAG
>DUPX01000100.1 GCA_012838085.1 Eubacteriaceae bacterium | reverse complement strand
CTTTCTTAAACTTTTTCACGGTATCCCTATTACCTATGGTAGCGATATTTCTTATTATCTTACTATACCAAAGGACATATATAGATTATGTAGCATTAGTTTTACCTATTTCCCAAATATTAATTTATTATGGTATTTTAAAATATGATTTCTTTGAAACAAAGTCAATGGTTAGAAATGCTTTTTTTGAGGACAGTAAACTGGGAATGATATTATTAGAACCAGGTTTAAGGATAATTGATTATAATAAGGCTGCTGAAGAGTTTTTTAATGCTTTAAGTATCCTATTATCTGATATATCTATTGAGGAACTTTTAAAAGACAGACCTGAATTATTAAGTATATTAAAAAGTGATACCAGTCAGGAATTGTCCTTAATGATAGATGGGAAAGAACATTTTTATGAAATTGAGGCTTGGCAAATAAGGGAAAATAATAATAAAGAATCATTAAAGATTATTAGAGATATTACAGATAAGAAATTATTAGAAAAAAGGTTAATTTACTTGGCAACTATAGATACCTTAAGTGGCCTTTACAATCGAAGAAAATTCATGGAACTAGCTAAAATGGAATTTGAAAGGGCCAAAAGGTATAAAGAAGGTCTATGTATACTGATGATGGATATTGATAATTTTAAAAATATAAATGATTGTTGGGGTCATAGAGCAGGGGATAAGGTTATTAGTGAATTTGGATATCTATTAAAAGACAGCTTACGAAAGACTGATATTATTGGACGATTAGGAGGAGAAGAGTTTGCAGTGATTTTGCATAAGGCAAACAAAATCCAAGGATTTACACTAGGGGAAAACTTTAGAAAAAAGGTAGTTACTACTGAGGTGGTAGATGGATCTAATAAAATAAACTTCACCATAAGCATAGGGGTGGTAGCAATCCAGGGTGACGAATATGAAACGAAAGATATGGAAGATATATTAAAGCAAGCAGATGAGGCTCTATATTCTGCAAAGACCCAAGGGAAAAATTGTGTAGTGGTTTTTGGGGAAAGGTTAAAGGTAAATTAATAGAAATATTATTAAGGCTAAAATATTTCAATGTAAATAAGGATAAGAGCACCTAGAAAGATAAAGATGTCAGCAATATTAAAAACAGGCCCCCCTTTAAAATATAAAAAATCAATAACATAACCCCTTTTTATCCGATCAATTAAATTCCCGATCCCGCCACCTATTATAAAGGATAACCCTAGGGCATAAGAAGTAAAATCCTTAATATAAAATCCTAAAACCAATAAGAGAATACATCCTATTAGGGCAATTAGGTTTAAAATAATAATCCAACCTTTTTTATTCTTAAGCAGCCCATAAAAGCCACCAGAATTTAAAGCTAGTCGTAATTGAAGACCCTTTCCTAATTTATAGGGTGAATTTTTTTCTTTTAAGAATTTAAATGCTTTTTTCTTACTCCAGAGATCTATAGCTACAATAAAGATAATAAATAGAAAATATCCCATAACTATCACCTGCTTTTTTGATGCTATCATAAAAGACTTTATCATTAAAAGCCATTATTAAGATAATTATATCATGTGTTATTAAATAAATTCTTTATTGCCTACACTAGAAAATGAAGTTGGCTATATAAAGGATTTGGGAATTAACAGATATCACTATTATGAATTAGGCTATGGTATATAAAAAAACTTATGATGCAG
>DUPX01000099.1 GCA_012838085.1 Eubacteriaceae bacterium | reverse complement strand
TGGACATTCTAAATGGTCTAACATTAAACATAAAAAAGGCAGACAGGATGCCATTAGGGGAAAAATATTTTCTAAATATTCTAAGGCTATAGCAGTTGCTGTAAAAGAAGGAGGAAGTGACCCCCTGTCCAATGCAAAACTTAGAGATATAATTGCTAAAGCTAAAGCAGAAAATATGCCTAATGATAATATAGAAAGAGCAATAAAAAAAGGTGCTGGAGAACTTGGTGGGAGCAATTATGAAGAGATTACCTATGAAGGCTATGGCCCGGGAGGAACAGCAATTATTGTTGAAACATTAACAGATAACAAGAATAGAACTGCTGGAGATGTAAGATTTATATTTGATAAAAATGGTGGTAATTTAGGAACCAGTGGCTGTGTTTCTTTTCTATTTGAACGTAAAGGACAATTGATGATTGAAAAAAACCAAAATATTAATGAAGATGACTTAATGATGATTGCCTTAGAAGCAGGGGCAGAAGATTTTATTGTAGATGAAGAAGGATACGAAATCATCACTGACCCTAACGACTTCAGTACACTAAGGGAAATATTAGAAAAGGAAGGTATTTCCTTTGTTTCAGCAGAAGTGGCAATGATACCAAATACTGAAACTTCTATTGGAGAAGAAGACATGAAAAAAATGAAAAAGATGTTGGATATGTTTGATGACCATGACGATATTCAAGAAGTATATCACAATTGGGATATGCCAGATGATATAGAATAACTTATGTATAAAAAAGTTAATAATGGGTAAAATATTCCTCTAGGAGATAGTGGAGGGATATTTATGTTTAGAAAATGGATTTCTAATTTAAAAAGCTTCTTAAGTAAAAGAAATATGTTTTTTGCATTTCTTTTACTATTAATCTTAGGATTTTATTTTGGATACTTTTTAATGGATATCATGGATAAAAAAAATCAGATAAATGCCCTTGATAATAAAAAAAGCGATGTATCAATTTCTAAAATAGACTATAATAATGGAAAAAAAATAGTTGCAAATGCATTAGATGACAATATAGTTACCTCTGAAACCAAAGTAGTTTTTATAATAAAATATTTAAAAAGTCATGATGAAAATAAGGAAGTGTTACCAGCCCAGGAGGAAATAATAGGTTTTGATGAAAGAAAGGTAAAAAACTTCTTTAAACAATGGGAAATAACAAGTTTTAATAGTAATGAAATAGTTTTAGTAAGGAGCATAGATAGTTTTTCACCAAAGCACTTTAAAGTTGGTATAGGAAAAAATAATGGAGAAGATTGTATAGCTATATATAAATTCAATAAGGATGGACAGGAGATAGTTGATTTTATTACCAATACTCCTATATCAATTTTAAACCAGAAGGAAAAAGAGAAATTTATAAAGGGCATGATTTTTAATAATGAGGAAGAACTTCATAGAATGTTAGAAAATTATGATTTGTAGCCTATAAAGGGCTATTTTTTTTCGTAAAAGTTTCTAAAAGGCATATACAATCAATCATCTTAATGGTTTAATTGTATTTTTGTTTTTATTTATATATAATAAATGGGAAGTTATTATAGGGTTTAATAATTTTTTGGAGGTTATACCTTGTTTGATTTTATTAAAGGAACTTTAGAAGAAGTGCTAGATGATAGTATTGTTGTAGAGAATAATGGAATTGGATATAGGATATTTATTCCTAGTAGAATATTAGAAGATCTTCCAGAATTAAAAAAGCCAATTAAAATTTATATACATATGGATATAAAAGAAAATGACATGAGTCTGTATGGTTTTTTATCCAAGGATGGAAGAGAATTATTTAAAAAATTAATTTCTGTTTCTGGAGTAGGCCCAAAGGTTGCTATGGGAATTTTATCTGTACATTCTTCAAGGGATGTTGTATGGGCAATTATAGGAGAAGATGGGACAACTCTTAGTAAAGCACCGGGAATAGGTAAAAAAATTTCTCAAAGAATTATACTTGAATTAAAAGATAAATTAGTTAAGGAACAGGAACAGTTTAATTTGGAGGAACCTATAGTAAATAGTATTTCTAGATTAGGTAATAGACAAGAGGCAATTGACGCCTTAGTATCATTAGGATATCCTCTTTCCCAGGCACATAAGGCAATAGCTGCTATATATATGGAGGAATTAGAAGTTGAAATACTTATAAAAAAGGCTTTGAAAATATTAGCTACTTATTAAAATAATATATTTAAAGGAGAAAGTTTGTGGATAAAAGGATTATTTCTACGGATATAATAATGGAAGACAAAGAGATTGAAGAAAGTTTACGACCAACAAATTTGTCAGAGTATATTGGTCAAACAAAAATTAAAAATAAACTTTCTATATTTATTCAAGCAGCTAAAGAAAGAAAAGAGTCTTTGGATCATGTGCTTTTATATGGACCCCCTGGATTGGGGAAAACAACCTTAGCAAATATTATAGCAAATGAAATGAATGGAAACATAAGGATTACCTCTGGACCTGCTATTGAAAAACCAGGAGATTTAGCAGCTGTTCTAACTAATTTGGGGGAAGGGGATGTTTTATTTATTGATGAAATACATAGGTTGAATAGAAGTGTGGAAGAGATACTCTATCCTGCTATGGAAGACTTTGCCTTAGATATTATTATTGGGAAAGGACCCAGTGCTAGATCAATAAGATTGGATTTACCTTCATTTACACTTATAGGAGCAACAACAAGAGCAGGTTTACTAACTTCTCCTTTAAGGGATAGATTTGGAGATATAAGTAGGTTAGAGTTATATAATTCAAAGGAGTTAGAGAAAATCATTATAAGATCTGCCCGCATATTGAAAGTAGAAATAGACAAGGAAGGTGCTGAGGAATTAGCAAAAAGATCCAGAGGAACTCCAAGAGTAGCTAATAGATTACTAAAAAGAGTTCGAGATTATGCCCAGGTAAAAGAAGATGGTAAAATAAATTTAAAAGTTGCAAAACAAGCTTTAGAATTATTAGAAATTGACTCCATTGGATTAGATGAAGTAGACAGAAAAATGCTTTTATCTATAATAGATAAGTTTAATGGGGGACCAGTGGGCTTAGACACCCTTTCTGCATCCATAGGAGAAGAATCTACCACAATAGAAGATGTATATGAACCATATCTATTACAGCTAGGCTTTTTAAAGAGAACACCTAGAGGAAGAGTATTGACAAAGAGGTGTTATGAGCATTTAAATAGAAAACCCCCTGAGAATTTGCCATAACTGGTGATATTTAGAAAGGAAAATTATGAACAAAAAGGATTTTTTTTATAAATTACCTGAGGAACTAATAGCTCAGACACCATTAAAAAATAGAGATGATTCAAGGTTACTAGTATTAGATAAACTAACTGGACATATAACACATAAATACTTTAAAGATATAATAAATTATTTCAATAAAGGAGATGTGTTAATATTAAATAATACCAGGGTGATACCAGCTAGATTATATGGCAGTAGAAAAGATAATTTATCTAAAATAGAAATTTTATTGTTAAAAAGATTAAATAACAATGATTGGGAAGTGTTGGTAAGGCCTGGTAAAAAGGCAAGGGTTGGACATATACTTATATTTGGAGAAGGTTTATTGGTAGGAGAAATTAAAAATATTCTTGATAATGGTAATAGGATAATAAATTTTAGATACGAAGGAATATTTGAAGAAATACTAGATAAATTAGGAACTATGCCTTTACCTCCATATATTAAAACCCAGCTAGAAGACAGAGAAAGATATCAAACTGTTTATTCTAAGATAGAGGGTTCTGCTGCTGCACCTACAGCTGGTCTACATTTTACAAAAGAATTGATGGATAAAATAAGAGATAAGGGGGTTAAAATAGGTTTTATTACCTTACATGTAGGATTAGGAACTTTTAGACCGGTAAAAGTAGAAAAAATCGAAGAACACGAAATGCACTCAGAGTATTATGAAATCAGTCAAGAGATAGTTGATATAATACATAATGCTAAATTAAATGACAAAAAGGTATTTGCTGTTGGAACTACCACAGTGCGCACACTAGAAACCGCTGCTTATGATATTGGGAAACTAAGGCCTAATTCTGGTTGGACTGATATCTTTATTTATCCTGGTTATAAGTTTAAAATAGTTGATTCAATAATAACAAACTTTCATTTGCCAGAATCTACCTTGCTAATGCTAGTATCTGCCTTTTCAGATAGAAAAAAAATATTATATGCTTATCAAGAAGCTATTGAAAATAAATATAGATTTTTTAGTTTTGGTGATGCCATGTTAATTGACTAGGAGGGAGTTCATATGGCTATAAAATATGAATTAATAAAAGAATGTAAACAAAGTGGGGCTAGGTTAGGAAAACTACATACTCCCCATGGAGTAATTGACACACCTATTTTTATGCCAGTGGGCACCCAGGCTACAGTAAAAAGTTTAACCCCTGAGGAACTTATAGAACTAGGTTCCCAAATTATTTTAAGCAATACCTATCACTTATATTTAAGACCTGGTAATGATCTTATAAAAAAGGCTGGTGGCTTGCATAGCTTTATGCATTGGAATGGCCCAATTTTAACTGATAGTGGTGGCTTCCAAGTTTTTAGTTTGAATGATCTTAGGGAAATAAGTGAAGAAGGAGTAACTTTTCGTTCCCATTTAGATGGGTCAAAACACTTTATAAGCCCAGAAAAGTCTATCGAAATACAAAATGATTTAGGTGCAGATATTATAATGGCATTTGATGAATGTACCCCTTATCCTAGTAGTTATGAGTATGCAAAAAATTCTTTGGAGAGAACTATTAGATGGGCAAAACGATGTATAAAAGCACATAAACGAAAAGAGGACCAGGCTCTATTTGGCATTATTCAAGGAGGAGAATATAAAGACCTTAGAGAAAAAAGTGTTAAGGAAATGATTGAATTAGATTTACCAGGTTATTCTATAGGTGGTCTTAGTGTAGGTGAACCAAAGGAATTAATGTATGATATAATTAATTATATAAGCCCACTAATGCCTAAAGAAAAACCTAGATATTTAATGGGGGTTGGAAGTCCTGATGCACTTGTAGAAGGTGTTATACGCGGTATAGATATGTTTGATTGTGTACTTCAAACCAGAATAGCTAGAAATGGGACTGCAATGACCAGTGGAGGTAGAGTAGTAATAAAAAATTCTAAGTATGAGAAGGATTTTTCTCCATTAGATAAAAATTGTCAATGTTATTCCTGTAAGAATTATTCAAGAGCCTATATAAGACATTTGTTTAAAGCTAAGGAAATACTCGGTCTTAGGCTTATTTCCTATCACAATTTATATTTTACATTAAATTTGATGAAAGATATTAGATGTGCAATTAAAGAGGATAGGCTGTTGGATTTTAAAAATGAATTTTTTATTAACTATGGTTATCTAAATTAAAAAAGTATTTTTTATATAAAAGAGGAATTTATATACTTTTGTTGAATTAAATACTTGAAGAAAGTGCCGATAGGCTATATTTTAAGGAGGGAATATAATGCCACAACAATTAGTATCTTTATTACCAATAATTTTAATGTTTGTTCTCTTTTATTTTTTAATTATCCGTCCACAACAGAAAAAGGATAAAAAGATTAGGGAGATGAGGGCTAACTTAAAAACAGGCAATCATGTTATTACCATAGGTGGTATTTATGGAAAAATATTAAATATACATGATGATATTTTAACTATTGAAGTTGGTGCAGATAAAGTAAAGCTTAAAATGGGCAGATGGTCGATTGCGGAAGTAATTGAAGAGTAAATTTAAAAACTATTGTTTGCTAAAACAATAGTTTTTTTAATTTAAAAAATAGTTTGGGTAATAAAACCTAATTTTAAGAATAAATATTCAATAAAGAAAGAACTTGGAGGTGAAATAAGTGATAAAAAATTATAAGTTAACCCTCTTATTAAAAGGTGTATTTTTGGCATTTTTATTTTCTCTTATATGTTTTTTTATACTATCAATTATTCTTTCCTTTACAAGTGCCTCTGAAAAAATAATTCAGCCAACTTCATATATAGTGATAATAATTAGCGTAGTATTTGCTGGGGGATATGTAGCCCAAAGAATGGAGAAAAGGGGATGGATACATGGGGGAATTACTGGGTTATTATATATTTTAATACTAACTATAATAGGGCATTTTACAGGTAGTGGGTTTGTCTTTAATAAACTATTTATATCAAGGATTTTATTAGGTATATTTCCCGGGATAATTGGAGGAATTTTGGGGATAAATCTAAAATAATCTAATGAATTAGGACACAAAATTATATTTATGGTATAATAATGTAAACTTTAGCTTAAGAGGAGTGAATCTAATGAAGCATATTAAAACAATTACAAAGAAAAGAGACCTTAAAAAAACCATAGCAAAAGGTGGATGTGGGGAATGTCAGACCTCTTGCCAATCGGCCTGTAAAACTTCTTGTACTGTAGGAAATCAAAGCTGTGAAAAGATTTAATATTATCTTTTATATATCAAGGCAGTAGTATTGGTTAACCAATATTTACTGCTATTTTTTAGGATTAAGTTTAATGGGAAGGATGTTAGAAAATTGACATTAAAATCTTTAATTCATAAATTTAAAATAGATGATACTTATATTGTTTTAGATATCAATAGTGGTGCTGTTCATAAGATAGACAAAATAACATATGAAATTTTAGACTATTATCCCGAAGTATCTGCTGAGAATATTATTGAAAAATTAAGTAATAAATATAATAAAATAGAGATAATTGAAGTATTAGAGGAATTAGACCAACTAATGGAGGAAGGTCTATTATTTTCACAGGAGTGCTACAGTGAAGTTAAACAAATACTTTATAAAGATAAGGCTATAAAAGCTATGTGTCTTCATATTGCCCATGATTGTAATATTAGTTGCAGATATTGTTTTGCTTCCCAAGGCAACTTTAAAGGTCAAAGAATACTAATGTCAAGTGAAATAGGTAGAAAATCAATTGATTTTTTAGTTAGAAATTCCGGCAATAGAAGAAACTTGGAAGTAGATTTCTTTGGTGGAGAACCCCTGATGAATTTTGATGTTGTTAAAGATATCGTAAATTATGGAAGAACATTGGAAAAGAAATATAATAAACATTTCAGATTTACCATAACTACCAATGCCATGCTTTTAACAGAAGAAATAATGGACTATATAAATGAAAATATGGATAATATAGTTTTAAGTATAGACGGTGATAAAAATACTAATGACTATATGAGAAGAACAATAAACGGTGAAGGTACTTATGATATTATTCTTCCTAAAATTACTAGAATGATTGAAAAAAGAGGAGAAAAAAGTTATTATGTTAGGGGAACTTTTACCAAACACAATATTAATTTCTCCAAAGATGTTATACATTTAGCTGAACAAGGTTTCAAACATATTTCTGTAGAACCGGTAGTAACTGAACCAGATCAGGAATATGCATTAGAAAAGGAAGAACTTCCTACTATTTTTGAAGAATATGAAATACTCGCTAAAGAGTATCTAAATAGGAAGGGCAAGGATAATGAGTTTAGCTTTTTTCACTTTATGATTGACCTCTCCCAAGGCCCTTGTATATATAAAAGACTGTCAGGTTGTGGAGCAGGAAATGAATATATAGCGGTTACACCTGAAGGGGATGTGTATCCTTGTCATCAATTTGTAGGTAATCATAAGTTTAAAATGGGAAGTGTATTGGAAGAGGAACTAGATAATAGAATTCAAGACATATTTATAGGAGCCAATGTGCTAAACAAAGATAAGTGCAATAGTTGTTGGACAAGATTTTATTGCAGCGGTGGTTGTCATGCAAATGCCTTTAATTTTAATAAGGATGTTTTAATACCTCATGATATAGGATGCGAGATGGAAAAAAAGAGGCTAGAATGTGCATTAATGATACAAGCTCATTTGTTTGGATAAAGAGTTAATAAACGTAAACTATTTGACCAGTAATTTGAAAAGTTATATAATTATTTTATTGAATTTGAGGGGGTAAATAGATGGACCTAAAATATATAATAGTATTTATACTCATTCTTACTATATTGTCCTTAGGTGTATTTGTTGCTATTAATGGAATATCTATTGGGAACTATGATATTTTACCAATGAAAGAAGCAATAAAACTAGGATTGGATTTAAGGGGCGGGGTCTATGTGGTACTTGAGGCAGAAGATTCTAAAGAGGACCCTGTCAATGATGAAAAATTATCTCGCGCAATCGCTACAATTAGGCAAAGAGTAGATGCTTTTGGCGTTGCTGAAGCTAGTGTTTCGAAACAAGGGGAAAAGCGAATAAGGGTTTCAATACCTGATATTCAGGATCAGGAAAGGGCCTTAGAGTTAATTGGAAAGACTGCTCAACTAGAGTTTATTGGACCTGATGATAAAGTAATACTCACTGGCTCTCAAGTAGTGGATTCTAAGGCTGTATATCAAAAAAATGAAATGGGAGTAGAACAGCCAGTTGTAACCTTGGTATTTAATAGTGAAGGAACTAAGGCTTTTGCCGAAGCTACTAAAAAGTTTGTAAACCAGAAAATATCTATTGTTTTAGACGGTGATGTTATATCAGATCCTAATGTTTTACATGAAATTACTGAAGGCGAAGCTATTATTACTGGGCAAGGAAGTTTAGAGGAGGCTGCAAGACTATCCACCTTGATTAGGGCAGGAGCATTGCCTGTTACTTTAAAAGCCATAGAGATTCGTACAGTAGGGCCTACTCTTGGACAAGATTCCCTATCAAAAAGTCTCATAGCTGGTTTAATTGGAATAATTTTAGTATTTTTATTTATGACTATTTATTATCGTCTACCTGGGTTTTTATCCAGTATTGCTCTTATGTTTTATGTATTGATATTCTTCGCAATTATTATAAGCATCAATGTAACATTGACATTACCGGGTATTGCAGGGTTGATTCTTTCTATAGGAATGGCAGTAGATGCAAATGTAATTATTTTTGAAAGAATAAAAGAAGAATTAAATTTAGGAAAAACTTTAAGAACGTCAATAGATTCTGGATTTTCTAGGGCCTTAACTAGTATATTAGATTCTAATATAACAACAATAATTGCAGGTGTGGTGCTATTTTTCTTAGGCTCCGGTCCTATAAAGGGATTTTCTGTCACTCTTATGATAGGAATTGGTGTAAGTATGTTTACAGCAATAGTAGTAACCCGTTATCTGCTCCGAATAGTCATAAGAGCAAATATATTTTCAAATATAAAACTTTATGGAGCAGGAGGCAAATAAATGAAATTTATTGAATATAGAAAAATATGGTTTGGGATTTCTGGTGTATTTATAATATTGGGTATGATTTTCTTAGCTTTTAACGGCTTAAATCTTGGTATAGATTTTGCTGGAGGAACAATTATCAATATTAACTTACATCAAACATTTGAAGTATCTGAAATTAGGGAAATTATTGATTCTTTTGATAAGGCAGCAGATATAACATATTCTGGTGAGGAAAGGCAAGAGGTTATAATACAAACCCAGGAATCTTTCACAAAAGAACAAAGAGAAGAAATATTTTCTTTATTTCAAGAAAAATACGATTTAGAGGATAAGGATTTACTATCTATAGAACAGGTGGAACCTGCTATTGGTGGAGAATTAAAGCGGCAAGTATTTATAGCATTGAGTGTTGCTATTGTTGCTATGTTAATATATATAGCTTTTAGGTTTGAATTAGCCTTTGGTTTTGCAGCTATTATTGCATTAACTCATGATTTATTAGTGGTCTTGGCCTTTTATGCTATTGCTGGAATACAAGTCAATGCTCCTTTTATAGCTGCAATGTTAACAATTTTGGGCTATTCTATAAATGATACAATTGTGATTTTTGATAGAATAAGGGAAAACAGAAAGAAATTTAAAAAAAATGATTATATAAACTTAATAAATACCAGTATAACTCAAAGTTTGTCTCGAACTATAAATACATCTGTAACATCGCTAATTACTATTACTGCCTTATATATTTTAGGTGTAGAAGCTATAAGAAGTTTTGCCTTACCTTTAATTGTAGGATTTGTAGCTGGAACCTATTCATCTATTTTTATTGCTAGCCCAATATGGTATTTGTTAAAGACTAGAAAGACCAGCACAAGAACAACATAATAATTATTTAATAAAATGTTAACTTAGGGAGAGTATAATGAATTTAAAAGAAAAGATTAGGGTAATAGAAGATTTTCCTAAAAAGGGAATTAGATTTAAGGATATTACTACTTTATTACAAGACAAAGATGCGCTTAAAGAATCCATTAATAGAATGAAAGATTTAGCTGATAATTTTAATGGAGAATTGATTGTAGGCCCGGAAGCAAGAGGCTTTATTTTAGGTACCCCTCTAGCATATGCAATGAATTTGGGATTTGTTCCTGTTCGGAAACCAGGTAAACTACCTTCTGAAGTTATTTCTCAGGAATATTTTTTAGAATATGGGAAAGATTCTTTAGAAATACACAAAGACGCCATTAAGCCTAATCAGCGGGTGATAATAGTGGATGATTTGCTTGCAACAGGTGGAACCCTTTTATCCACTGCAAAGCTAATTGAAAAACTAGGTGGAAAGGTTGTTGGAATTATTTTTCTTGTTGAACTTACTTATCTAAATGGTAGGGAAACTTTGAAAGGATATAATGTAGAATCCTTAATTACTTTCTAAAAGAGCTGGTCAAACCGGCTTTTTTATTTAGTAATAAAGTTTGCATTACTACTAAAAAAAACTGTAATTATTACTATTAATATAATATAATAATGGAAATACATTTTTTATTAAAGAATTATATGATAGAGAGCAGGATATTTATGATTGGAAAATTAAAAGAAAAAATAAAAGAATATTATCAGGATGCGGATTTATCGACGATAGATAAGGCTTATAGCCTTGCCCTTAATGCACATAAAGAACAAAAGAGAGTATCTGGAGAAGACTATATTAGTCATCCTATATCTGTAGCTTATATATTAGCAGACTTACAATTGGATATTGCTACTATAACCGCTGGAATTTTACATGACGTTATTGAAGACACCCCATATTCCTTTGATGATGTGAAGAATATAATAGGTGAAGAGGTTGCTATTCTAGTAGATGGTGTAACAAAATTAAGCAAGCTGGATTTTGTATCTAGAGAAGAACAGCAGGCAGAAAATTTAAGAAAAATGTTAATTGCAATGGCAAAGGATATCAGGGTAATATTAATAAAATTGGCAGATAGATTGCATAATATGAGAACTATGAAGCATATGCCGCCTAATAAGCAAAGGGCAAAGGCACAGGAAACATTAGAAATTTTTGCTCCTATAGCTCATAGACTGGGAATTTCTAAAATAAAATGGGAATTAGAAGATCTATCCCTCAGATATATAGATCCAGAGGGTTACTATTCTTTAGTAAATAAAGTTGCTACAAAAAGAAAAGAAAGGGAAGAATATATACAAAATGTTATTGATATATTAAATAAAAAGTTTGCGGAAATGGATATAATTACAGACATTCAGGGAAGACCTAAGCATTTTTATAGTATTTATAATAAGATGGTTAATAAGAATAAAGATTTTGAGCAAATCTTTGATTTAGTTGCTGTAAGAATCATAGTGAACAGTATAAAGGAATGTTATGGAGTATTAGGAATAGTTCATACTCTCTGGAAACCAATACCTGGTAGATTTAAAGACTATATAGCTATGCCTAAGGTAAATATGTACCAATCCCTTCATACCACAATTATAGGCCCTAAAGGTGACCCAGTGGAAATTCAAATAAGAACTTGGGAAATGCATAGGACTTCTGAATATGGGATAGCTGCCCATTGGAAGTATAAAACAGGAAAAAGTTCAACTGATTCCTTTGAACGCAAACTAACATGGTTAAGACAGCTTATGGAAATGCAGGGAGATTTAAAGGATTCAAGAGAATTTATGGAAACTTTAAAAATAGATTTATTTACAGATGAGGTATTTGTTTTTACTCCTAAAGGTGATGTAATTAATTTACCTACCGGATCTACCCCTATAGATTTTGCCTATACTATTCACAGTGCTGTTGGAAATCAATGTGTGGGAGCAAAGATTAATGGTAAAATAGTACCTTTAGATTATAAATTAAAGAATGGAGATATCGTAGATATTTTAACTTCACCAAGTTCTAATGGTCCTAGTAGAGATTGGCTAAATATTATAAAAAGTTCTCAAGCAAGAAATAAAATTAGACAATGGTTTAAAAAAGAAAAAAGAGAAGAAAATATTCAAAAAGGCAAAGAAATTTTAGAAAAGGAAGTTAGAAGGCAAGGATATCAATTTTCTAAGCTTTTTAAAACGGAATGGATAGAAAAGGTACTTAAGAAGTTTAACTATAACTCTATAGATGATATATATGCCACAGTAGGATATGGCGGTTTAAGCATTAATCAAGTATTGTCTCCCCTAAAGGAAGAATACAATAAGCTTTATGAAAAAGCTGAAAACAAGGATGATTTAGGATTAAAACAATATAAAAAAAGCTCAAAGGAAAGAATGGCTACTTTAAATGGAGTCAAGGTTTCAGGCTTTAAAGATATGGCTGTACGTTTTGCAAAATGCTGTAATCCTGTTCCTGGAGATGAGATTATTGGATATATAACCAGGGGAAGAGGTGTTTCCATTCATAGGGTAGACTGTACTAATATTGGTAATTTAGAAGGTTCAGAAAGAATTGTTGATGTCTCTTGGGAAAATGATGCAAAGACCAACTATCAAGCGGAAATACAAATTAAGGCTAAAGATCAACAAGGATTGCTTTCAAATGTTTCAAATGTACTTGCAGAAGCAAAAATTCCTATAACAGCTATGAATGCACGAACCACAAAGAATGGTACTGCTTATATAAATCTGACTACAGAAGTTAAGGGGTCAGAAGAATTAGAAAAACTCATAAAAGGTTTTAATAAGATTAAGGGGGTTATTTCAACTCATCGTGTGTAAAAGAGGTGTATAGATTTGAGAGCTGTAATTCAAAGAGTCAAATTTGCTAGTGTACAGATTAATAATAAAGTAGTTAGTAAAATTAATAAGGGGCTTTTAGTGTTTCTAGGTGTTAAGGAAGATGATAATGAAAAAGATGTTTCCTATCTAGTGGACAAGGTAATAAATCTTCGTATATTTGAAGATCAAGAAGAAAAAATGAATTTATCATTAAAAGACATTAGTGGTGAGCTACTAGTAGTATCCCAATTTACCCTATATGGTGATTGTAAAAAAGGGAGGAGACCTAGCTTTATTAAAGCAGCTAATCCGGAAAGGGCCAAACTTTTATATGAAAGATTTATTAATGAAACTCAGAAGCTGGGTATTATTACCCAACATGGAGAATTTCAAGCCCATATGATAGTGAATATTGAAAATGACGGTCCCGTAACAATTTTATTAGATAGTGAAAAACAATTTTAATACGATGGAGGCGATAATAATGATTTTAGAAATTATACCAGTAGGGCTATTAGCAGCGAATTGTTACATTATAGGGTGCGAAGATACTAATGAAGGAGTTGTAATAGATCCAGGTGAGAATGGAGAAAAAATTCTATCCAAAATTGAAGAATTAGGATTGAATATTAAATATATAATATTAACCCATGGCCATTTTGATCATATAGGTGCTGTTAATGAAGTAAAGAATAATACAAATGGGTTAGTTGCAATTCATAGTTTAGATAAAGAGATGGTGGAAGATGAAAAAAGATCTGGAAATAATAGAAGATCAGTAGCAATTGATTCTTATAATGTAGACTTAAAAGATGGAGATATAATAACAATTGGGAATTTGGATCTCAAAATTATTCATACCCCTGGCCATTCTCCAGGGGGGATATGTATCTATACAGAAGACACTGTCTTTACTGGCGACACTCTTTTTGCAGGATCAATCGGAAGAACAGACTTTTATAAAGGCAATATGGAAGAATTGTTATTTTCAATTAAAAATAAATTATTTACACTACCTAATGATACAAAGGTTTATCCAGGTCATGGCCCTTCATCAACAATTTTAGAGGAAAAAAATACAAATCCCTTTTTTATATAAAATAATAGAGAATATATAGGGGAATTAAGGTGAGTTAATGATTTATGTAAAAATGATTGGTCACAACTATATTTTTGAATTAAAGGAAATAATTTTTCAATATTTCCATAAAGATAGTATTAAGTTTTTACATGAAGAAGATTGTTTTAATGTGGGAAGGGACTATTTAATAATAATAGCTATAGAAAAAAAGTATGATTATTATGATGTTTATACTGTAATAGAAATTGAAGGTAAAGAAATAACAAAAAGTAAAGAGCAAATACCCAATATAATAAATAGTGAAAAGGAAGTGTTATATAAACTAAAAGTCACTCTGTACAATGCAATGAAGAGTGGATTTGGCCATATATTACCCTGGGGTATATTAACTGGTATTAGACCTAGTAAAATAGTTCATAAATTAATTGACCAGGGTTATGATGAAAATAAAATTATAACAACTTTAAATAATCACTATTTACTATCTAAGGAAAAGACAGATCTCTTAATAAATGTTGTAAAAAACCAAAGGGACATAATATATCCTATTAAAAAAAAATCTATAAGTCTATATATAGGTATACCTTTTTGTCCTTCAAGGTGTATTTATTGTTCTTTTTTATCCTCGGTTTTAGAAAAAGATAAAGGTATCCTAAAAGAATATTTAGATTCTCTTTTTTTTGAAATAAAAGAAATAAGTAAATATATACAAAAAAATAATCTTAAGATAGAAACAATTTATATAGGTGGTGGTACCCCTACAATATTAAATCAAGAAGAACTAAATTCTTTGTTATATTTAATAGCACAAGAAATCAATATAAAAAATATAAAAGAATATACTTTAGAAGCTGGGAGACCAGACACAATAAACAAAAAAAAATTAAAATTATCCTTACAATATGGTATAAATAGGATAAGCATTAATCCTCAAACTATGGATAATAATACCTTAATTAAAATTGGAAGAAATCATTCCTCTGAGGATATAATCAGAGCATTTAATCTTGCTAGGGAAGTGGGATTTAATTTTATAAATATGGATCTGATTCTTGGTTTACCTGGAGAGGATAAAAGTAGAATTAATAATACTTTGGCCCATATTAAAAGTCTTCAACCAGAAAACTTAACTATTCATATTATGTCTTTAAAAAGAGGCTCTAAACTTAGTGAAAACATAAATAATTATAATTTTGATCAGGGGAAAAATATATTAGAAATGCAGGAAACAACTAGAAGTTTTGCTCTTAATAATGGTTACCAGCCCTATTATCTTTATAGACAAAAATATATGCTAGGGAATTTAGAAAATATTGGTTATTGTAAAAATGGTTATAGAAGCATTTACAATATTCTAATAATGTCAGAAAAACAAACAATCCTAGGATTGGGAGCCGGTTCTGTAACTAAAGTTTTTTTCCCTGAAGAGGACAGGATTGAAAGGTTCCCAAATGTGAAAGATGTGCGATTATATAATAATAGAATAAGAGGAATTATTGATAAGAAATTATTATTATTAGATAGCTTATACAGTAAAAATTATTAAAATTAAACAATAATATTATACTCTTCACTATTTTACAAAGCTTACCTTTAAGGAGAGTATTAATTAAAATAGGATTAGGAGGTTAAAAATGTTAACACAAGCTCCCCGTGGAACAAGAGATATTATTCCCGCTGAGATATATAAGTGGCATTATATTGAGGATATGATAAGAAAACTATGTAACTCCTTCGGTTATAGAGAAATTCGCACTCCAGAATTTGAACATACTGAATTATTTGAAAGGGGGGTGGGGGATACAACAGACATTGTTCAAAAAGAAATGTATTCCTTTAATGATAAAGGTGGCCGTAATATAACCTTAAAGCCAGAGGGAACTTCCCCTGTAGTAAGGGCTTATATTGAAAACAAACTTTATGCAGACCCCCTACCTGTAAAATTATATTATATAACTCCTGCTTTTAGATATGAAAGACCCCAGGCAGGCCGTTTAAGAATACATCATCAATTTGGGATTGAGGTTTTTGGCAGTAAACATCCTTCTGTGGATGCTGAGGTAATAAGTGTTGCACTAGCCCTCTATGATAGACTAGGATTAAAGAAATTAAGCCTTCATATCAATAGTGTGGGCTGTCCCCATTGTAGGAAAAAATATAATGATTTATTAAAGGAATATATATTGCCTAAATTACCAAACTTATGTAGCACTTGTAATGAAAGATATGAGAAAAACCCCATGCGTATATTAGACTGCAAAGTTGAATCTTGTCAAGATGAATTAAAAGAGGCTCCATTAATTATTGAACACCTTTGTCAGGAGTGTTCTGAACACTTTAATTTATTACAGACATACTTAAATAGGTTAGGAATAGACTTTGTTGTTGATCCAGGTATTGTTAGAGGGCTGGATTATTACACTAAAACAGCTTTTGAAATAATCTCCAATGAAATTGGTGCTCAAGGAACTATATGTGGTGGTGGCAGATATGATGGCCTTATAGAAGAAATTGGGGGACCTTCTAGTCCTGGTATTGGATTTGGAATGGGGATTGAACGGCTATTATTATCTATTGAAAATCAAGGAATAAAAATAAAAGAGCCTAAAAAGTTTGATTTATATATTGCTACTATAGGTAATGAGGCAGATCAAATGGCCTTTGAGATTATATATAGATTAAGAAGGCATGATATAAAGGTAGAAAAAGATTACATGGATAGAAGTTTGAAAGCCCAGTTAAAATATGCAAATAAGATTGAAGCAAAATATGTTTTAATTCTGGGAGAAGAAGAGGTTATTAAGGGTATTGGCATTTTAAAAGATATGGAAACGGGAGAACAAAAAAATCTATATATTTCTACTATTGAAGAGACAATGGTTGATATCTTTAAAGAGGGAGAGTTAGAAAATGTATAAAGGAATGAAAACATCAAAACGGTCCCATACATGTGGTACATTAGGACTAAAAAACATTGGCGAATCTGTAAAACTATCTGGATGGGTGCAGAGACGCAGGGATCTTGGAGGTTTAATATTTGTTAATTTAAGAGATCGTAGTGGAATTATTCAGGTGGTTTTTGATAGAGATATTAATGAAGAAGCTTTTAATTTAGCCCATGAAATAAGGAATGAATTTGTATTAACAATTAGAGGTGTTGTTACTCATAGAGAAAAAGGACAATGCAATGATAGTATTCCCACAGGACATATAGAAATAAAAGCTGAACATTTAGAAATATTAAATACTGCAAAAACACCTCCCATATATATCGATGATGATGATGTATTGGATGAGAGTATTCGTTTAAAATATAGATATTTAGATTTAAGAAAACCCAAAATGCAGAATATCCTTATGATCCGTCATAAGGCTACTAAGATAATAAGGGATTATCTAGACCAAAGGGGTTTTGTAGAAATAGAAACACCAATTCTTACAAAACCAACTCCCGAAGGGGCAAGAGACTTTATGGTACCAAGCAGGGTACAAAAGGGGAGCTTTTTTGCTTTACCCCAATCTCCCCAATTATTTAAGCAAATACTAATGGTATCTGGGATGGATAGATACTATCAAATAGTAAAATGCTTTAGAGATGAAGATTTACGTGCTGATAGGCAACCGGAATTTACCCAAATAGATATTGAAATGTCTTTCATAAATGAAGAAGATATTATGTATATTAATGAAAGAATGATTGTAGAAATTTTTAAAAAGATAAAGGGCTATGATATTCCATTACCTATAGAAAGAATGACCTATAAAGAAGCAATGGATAGATTTGGAACAGATAAACCTGACACTCGTTTTGGTTTTGAATTGAAAGATTTAACTAATATAGTAACTAATTGTGAATTTAATGTTTTCTCAAATGCAGTTAATAGCGGGGGAAGTGTAAGGGCTATAAATGCAAAAGGATGTGGAGAAAAATTCAGTAGAAGAGAAATTGACGCCTTGGGCGAATTTGTAAAACAATATAAGGCAAAGGGCTTAGCTTGGATTAATATTAAAGACGATTCTATTAAATCTCCTATTTCTAAATTTTTAAGTGAGAAAGAATTAACAGATATTATTGAAATTATGGATGGACAACCAGGAGATCTTATTTTTATTGTTGCAGATAAAACTCAAATAGTTTACGATGCTTTGGGCCAATTAAGACTGGAACTATCAAAAAAATTACAATTAACCAATAATAATGAATACAAATTTTTATGGATAACTGAATTTCCTTTATTGGAATTTGACAATGAAGAGAAAAGATATACTGCTATGCATCATCCCTTTACTTCTCCAATTGATGAGGATATATCAATACTTGAAAGTCATCCAGATGGTGTTAGGGCCAAAGCCTATGATCTAGTAGTTAATGGAGTGGAATTAGGAGGGGGAAGTATAAGGATTCATAACAGTGAATTGCAGGAAAAGATGTTCAATGTTCTAGGATTCTCAAGAGATAAGGCCTGGGAAAAATTTGGATTCTTATTGGAAGCATTCAAATATGGTACACCTCCCCATGGTGGAATAGCCTTTGGACTAGATCGATTAATAATGATTTTAACAAATACAGATAATATAAAAGATGTAATTGCATTTCCAAAAACTCAAAATCATTCTTGTTTAATGACTGAGGCACCTTCTATAGCTGAGGAAGAAAGGTTAGAAGAACTGGGAATACTTGTTAAGGAGACAGAATAAACTATTTAGCTTATAACTTTATTGACTTGTTAAGATTATTTTATTACAATACCCATAGGCAATAGGTGTTAGGGATATAAAATAGAAAGGAGAATATGAATAGCTTTGGCTATTTCATAGGGATAATGGATTATAATATTAATAGCAATACAGATGCCTTGATAAATAGATTGAAAAGAATAGAAGGTCAGGTTAAAGGTATCCAAAAAATGATTGAAAATAAAAAATATTGTAGTGATATATTAATTCAGATTACTGCTGCAAGGGCTGCATTGGAAAAGGTAGGGGGCATTATACTGGAGGAACATTTAAAAACTTGTATTAAAAGTGCAGTAGAAGAAAATAAGGAAGAGAAAATAGATGAATTAATAAGTATAATGCTTAAGTATATGAAATAAGGGTAGGTGTAGAGATGCGAGAAATAGGGAAAGTTGTTGCAATCGAGAATGGAATCGCTAAGGTGCAAATTAATCGTCACACTGCCTGTGGTGATTGTGGTGCCTGTCAAGTAGGTCAGGATAAACTGGTGATGGAAACATTTGCAAAGAATACTATAGCTGCAAAGATAGGTGATCAAGTAGAGATTGAAACTAAAACAACTAATATATTAAAGGCCTCTTTAATTATATATACCTTTCCCCTTATTATGTTTATAATAGGTTCTCTTTTAGGTTATAATTTTGCAAATTACTCTATCTATCATGATTGGAATAATTATATAGGATTTGGAGTAGGAGTAGTATTTACCTTATTATCATATTTAATAATAAGAAAAATCGAAAAAAAATTTATGCATGATAAAACTTTCCAGCCAACTATCTATAG
>DUPX01000098.1 GCA_012838085.1 Eubacteriaceae bacterium | reverse complement strand
ATACCTCCAAATATTGGAGGTATTTTTTTGTTACACTAGAATAATATTGGAATAACAGAGTAGTTAATTAATAGTATGGAGGATATTACTAGTTGGTTAGAAGAAGGGGTTTAAGAAGAAATAGAAATATTTTTAAATTCTATCTATTATTTTTCTTATTGGCTATTTTACTATTATTGATGTTTATAAATAAGATTTTTTATATATCTTCAGGGATCTATGATATAAGGGATATCTCATCAGAAGCCATGGAATTTTACTTTTCCCTAGAAAAAACATATAATGTAGAATGGTTTTATTTTGCCGCTTTAAATGATATTGAAAGTAATGTAAATAATTATAATAATATAGATATTGAAAGATTTATATCCACCATAGAAGAAACTAATTATCAGGTAGATAAGGCTTTAATAAATTATAAAGACAATAGGTTTAAAGATAAGCTGATAGAGAGAATAAAGAAGTTTGAAAAAATCGAAAATATATATAGGGATAAGACTTTTCCCATTCCTTTAAATTATTCTTATCATTTTGATAATGACTGGGGTGAAAAACGGGATTATGGTGGGGATAGAACCCATGAAGGAATAGATATTATGGCAGAGAAGGGAATACCAATAATCTCTGTAGGAAATGGTAAAGTTAAAAAGATAGGTTGGAATGAATTAGGTGGTTGGAGGATTGGAGTATTAGGAGAGGATGGTATATATTACTATTATGCCCATTTGGATAGATATGAAAAAGCATTTAAGCCAGGAGATAGAATAAATAAAAAAGATATTTTAGGTTATGTGGGGAATACTGGTTATGGACCAGAGGGGACCAGTGGGAAATTTGTAGATCACTTGCATTTTGGTATGTATATTAAGAATAAGGCCATTAACCCCTATCCATTTTTAAAAGGTTGGGATAAAAATAGGGAATAAAATCTCAATGATATAATATAAAGAAAAGACTAATATTTAATACGGATGTGAAAATATGAAGGAAAATCATCATAGACTAATTTATAAAGTAAAATCAGAATACTCTGGTGATACTATAAAGGAAATACTCAAAAAAGAATATTCAATGTCTACCCGTTTTTTTAAAAATATTAAAAATAATGGGTATATCCTATTAAACAATATGGAAACTAAATTATATAAAACAGCTTGGGAAGACGATATTATAATGGTGGAAATGGGTGAAGAGGAGATAGATGCAGTACCCAATCCTATACCAATAAATGTTGTTTATGAGGATCATGATATTTTATTAATTAATAAAGAACCTGGGATAGTAGTTCATCCCACAAGGGGCCATATTAATAATACCCTTGCTAATGCAATTGCCTATTATTGGTCAAGTTCTGGTATATCATGTAAAATTCGCTTTGCTAATCGTTTAGATATGGATACATCAGGCCTTATTTTAATTGGTAAAAATAAATTTGCCCAACAAAATATCCAAGAACAAATGATAGCAAATAAGGTAAAAAAGATTTATTGGGCCTTTGTAGAAGGTATTTTAAAGGAAAAGGAAGGGACAATAAATGCTCCCATTGGGCGGGTACAAGAGGGGGATATAATGAGAAGGGTATTAGAGGAAGGACGAAATTCCATAACCCATTATAAGGTGATTGGTGAATATCACAATGCTTCAATGGTGGAAATTCAACTTGAAACAGGTAGAACTCATCAAATAAGGGTCCATATGGAACATATAGGTCATCCATTAATAGGTGATACCCTATACAATAATGCTTCCAGCTTGATAGATAGACAAGCCCTTCATTCAAGGGCTTTAGGATTTAAGTTGCCCAGAAGTGGGACTTATATGGAATTTACAGCAGACTTGCCAAAGGATCTATTGACTCTGCACAGCAATTTAGCAGGGGAATCATTATAATATTTATTTAATTGACCATAATGGAAATACAAAGACTTTTTCAGTTAAGAGGGATTATTATGAAATATAAAAAAATTATAATATTTGCAGTTTTATTAGGAGTAATTTTTATATTATTTGCATCCTGTTCTTCCAGCAATCTTAATATATCATCCTACGAATATAGACCAAAGGAGAAGAGCTTAATATATTCTGCTGACGGAGAGTTAATAGGTCAATTATATAATGAAAATAGGACCTATGTTGAACTAGATAAAATACCTAAACATATTCAGGAGGCTGTAATTGCAGTAGAAGATTCTAGATTTTATTCCCATTCAGGCTTTGATATTATTAGACTCATTAAGGCTATATTTGTAGATATTAAGGAAAGGGAATTTAAGGAGGGAGCAAGTACCTTAACCCAACAGCTTGCAAAAAACTTATTTCTAACAAATGAAAAAACAATCACTAGGAAAATTAAGGAGCTTTTACTTTCCTTGCAACTAGAGAGAAAATATTCAAAAGACAAAATACTAGAGATGTATTTAAATGAAATATATCTGGGACAAATGGTATATGGAGTTCAAGAAGCCAGTTTACGTTTTTTGGGGAAGGATGTGTGGGACCTTACTCTAGCAGAGGGGGCATTAATAGTGGGCCTAGCCCAAGCTCCTAGTGCTTACAATCCAGTAAAGTACTTTGATAAGGCCAAGAAAAGGCAGGAAATAGTACTAGATAGAATGGCGGCGGTAGGAAATATTAGTAAAGAACAGGCTCAGCAAGCTAAAGGAGAAGAAATAAAAATATTAGAAAAAAAGGATAATGGTTTCAGAGGAAAATACAAAGAAGGCCATCAGCATTTTGTCAATAAAGTGGTAGAACAATTAATAGAATATTTTTCTGAAAGAATTGTAAAATCCCAAGGAAGAGATATAGACCGGGAAGAAATAGAAAAATTGGCACTATACGAAATAGAAAATGGTGGTTATAAAATATATACAACTTTAAATCAAGCCATTCAGGGACAAGCCCTTATAGCTATGAAAAACGGAATAAAAGGCCTAGGAGTTATAGCTAATGGAGCATTAGTTTCCATTGAACCTAGTACAGGAAAAGTTCTAGCTTATTATGGTGGAGTAAGGGATATTGATATGGCCAATAAACCTAGAAGACCTGGTTCCACGATAAAACCCCTATACTATGCTGGGGCAATTAACGAAGGACTTATAAACGGCAATACAATTGTCCTAGATGAGCCAGCAGATTTTAATGGTTACAAACCTAAGAATTATGGAAATAAGTATTTTGGATATGTAACCACCAGGGAGGCATTGGTAAATTCCCTCAATGTGGCATCAGTAAAAATCATGAATTATCTAGGGGTGGATAAGGCATTAGAATATATAAAGGGCTACGGAATTAGCACAATAGCAAAGGAGGATTATCAGCTTGCAACAGGTTTAGGAGGTATGACCCATGGGATTACTCCACTAGAACTTACCAGCGCCTATGGGGTGATAGCCAATAAAGGTTGGTATAAGGAACCTTATTTTATAGAAAAGGTGGAGAACTCCAATGGAGATATTATCTATTCTGTGGAGGAACAGGGATTAAAAACTGAACAGGTATTATTAGAAGAAACTTCTGGACAAATAGAAGATATTTTAATAGATGTGGTAAGTAGAGGGACAGGAACTAGTGCCCGCTTATCATATTATAATGGAGGGAAGACAGGGACAACAGATAATAAGAAGGATTTATGGTTTGTGGGCTTCGTAAAGCCAATAGTTACCACAATATGGTTGGGAAATGAGGATAATTTAGAGCTAAATGGGGGAAGCAGTGCTTCTGCTAAAATCTATAAAAATTATATGAATAATATATTAAAGAATCAATTAATAAAAAAAGATGAGCTCCAGCCGGTAACAAATTACCAGGATATACTTACTATTTCTATATTATTACCCGATAGGGATATACAGCAAATGGAGGAAATTAATGAAGAAGACATTGCAGATATTATAATACCCTCAAAGGAATACTCCTATTTCCAGGACAGAATTGTGGAAAGGGTGACAATAGACAGTAGTACTGGAAAGCTCTTTGTAGAAGGCCGATGCCCAGAAGAAAACTGGAAAATAAAAATATATCTAAGGGGACAGGGTCCCCAAGAACAATGTGATTCCTATCATTTCTTTGATAAATTTTATGAATTTTATAATAATTTTAGGCCGAATAACAATGAACTTAATAATTGGGAGGAAAGCTATAACTATAATTACAATTAATCATTTTCTTTGATAAATAGCAAATATATGGGGAAATTCATGTTCAATATTTTCCCTTTCCCCATTGATGCTTACTATTTTCCATTGGTCAGGAATTGGGGGAAAGAATTTATCAGCATCAAAGCTGTGAAATATATGGGTTATATATAACTTATCTGCATAGGGCATAAATTGTTGATAAATCTTTCCACCACCACAAATAAAGATTTCCTTTTCATTAGATTTTTCAATCCACTTTAATGTATCATCAATACTGTGTAAAATAATGGTTCCATCTATTTTAATATCTTTTCTAGTTATAACAATATTCTTTCTATTGGGCAAAGGGCGGATAGGAAGAGATAGATAGGTATTATATCCCATTATTATTGTATGACCTTCAGTAACCCTTTTAAAATATTCCAGGTCAGGTTTTATATGGGCAAGCAAACCATTATTTTTCCCTATACCTCTTTTTTTATCCATTGCCACTATCATGCTAATCATTTTTCTACCCCCTAAATAGCTACAGGTATTTTCAATTGGCTGCCCGCTTTATAATTTTCCAATTGAAAATCCTCTAGTTTAAAATCATAGAAATTTTTAATATCTGGATTAATACTAAATATTGGTGCAGGATATTCTTTCCTTTTGATAAGCTCCTTAACCATATCAATATGCTTATCGTAAATATGGGCGTCAGCTATAACATGAATTAGCTTTCCTGGCTTAAAGCCGCTAACTTGTGCAAACATATGGAGAAGAACTGCATATTGGATTACATTCCAATTATTGGCCACCAATACGTCACTAGATCTTTGATTTAATATAGCATTTAGTCTATCCCCCTCCACATTAAAGGTCATAGAATATGCACAGGGATATAAATTCATAGCATGAAGGTCCTGATGAACATAAATATTGGTCATAATTCTTCTAGACATTGGATTATTTTTTAGGTCAAATAATACCCTATCTACCTGGTCCATCATTCCCTCTTTGTATTTATGTTTTACACCTAGCTGATATCCATATGCCTTTCCAATGGATCCATCTTTATCTGCCCAACTATTCCAAATTTTTGAATTTAAGTGGTTTATATTATTACTCTTTTTTTGCCAAATCCATAGTATTTCATCAATGGCACTTTTAAAGGCAGTGGGCCTAAGGGTAATGATAGGAAATTCAATTGATAGATCATATTCATTTATGATTCCAAATTTCTTTATAGTATAAGCATAGGAGCCGTCTTCCCAGCGTGGTCTGACTTTTTCCCCTTCAGTACTAACACCTTCCTGTAAAATCTTATTACACATTTCCTTAAAAATTTTATCTGCAATACTCATAAGAAAATCATCCTTTCCAGTTTACACTATATATATAATACAGTTTTTCACCTAACTTATCCAATAAAAAATATAAACAAGGAAGGTCTTATTTTTATTTGGATTTGGAAATTTATATTTAGAGATAGTAACAACAAGGAAATAGAAAAGATAATTGAAGTCCTTAGAAGTTTTAACAATATTTATCCCAAGTGAATACTATATTGTATATAAGTTTTTGAGGTGGTTACTATGATGAAAAACCTTAATGAATTTCAAATATCTTTTTTATTAATTTTAATCTTAGTAATTTTATTATTTTTCTTAATAGTATATATTTTCAAACTTAAAAAAGTAAAGTTGGGGCCTACTAAAAAGCTTAAATTAGAGGAGATTTTTGAGAAGATAGATTTAGCCGGTTATCACTATGACCCCTATCAGGATATATTTTATACCAAAATAGATGCTTGGCAGAGGGAAATGGGATATTTTAGGCTATATGATGAGGCAGCAGCCCCATTAAATATGATAATAGACTGTGAACCGATATATATTAATTATGGGGGCAAAAGATGGTTAATAGAATTTTGGAAAGGTCAATATGGAATGTGTACCGGTTGTGAGATAGGAGTATATTCAACAGAAGGACCAGACTTAAATATACCTGGTGTTTTCAATGGGACATTTTATTATTGTGTAGATGATGAGGATTTATTGGAGATGTCCTATACACTATATAAGAAGGACAAAGTACTTTTTAGATATCATGATATACACTGGTGGTTAACAGGATTTTCCCTGGGAGAGTTTTCTGAACCCTCAGATTTGGTAATGAATTTAAAGATTAACCTAAAAGATAAAACTATGAAGGATGCTTTTGTAGAAGGTCTAATAAATACAGGCTATAAGGATAATGAAGATATTATTGTAAGAGGAAACACTGTTAGTGTTATTTTTCATAAACCAAAAACCCGCCAACCTTTTACCCGAAAACCAGAGACTGACAGGCTTATACAAAGAAAAAACAAGTTCTTATGTGACACCTATCTAGAACTAACTAAGGACTATGATAGTTTTCCTGAAAAAATAATGGTAATTCAAGAAATTTCTCCAGAAATTTTTTATAATATCTTAAATATCGGAAAAACAAAAGAATTATTTTCTAATTTTAATAAAATAAAAAATTATCTTTAAGATAATGGTATAGTAATATTTTAGTTAATGTAATCAAGGTATATTGAGGGGGAGAAAAATTGTATGGATTTAATACCTTAACAAAGGTATTTGAATCTTCAGAGGAAATTATATTTGATGATCTAACTAATATTGTATTAATGAGTGATTGTCATAGAGGAGACGGCACCTGGAATGATAATTTTGCAAAAAACCAAAGGAGTTATTTTACAGCCCTCGAACATTATTATAAGAATGATTATATCTATATAGAGATTGGAGATGGGGATGAACTCTGGGAGGTTAAAGAATTTCAGGATATTTTAAATATGCATAAGGATGTATTTTGGTTGTTGTCAAAATTTCATAAAGAGGGAAGATTTTATTGTATATATGGAAATCATGATATGATAAAAAAGGATAAAAAATTTGTAGAAGAAAACTTATATAGTTATTATGATGGTAGGACCAAGAAGACAATTTCTCTTTTTAATAATATTAAAATACATGAGGGAATAATACTAAAACAAAGGGGTACAGGGAATAAGATTTTTCTTATCCATGGACACCAAGTGGATTTTTTAAATTATACATTGTGGAGACTAGCTAAGTTTCTAGTAAGAAATTTATGGAGACCCTTAGAATCTCATGGGATAAGGGATAAGGCTAGTCCTGCTAAAAATTATAAGAAAAAAGATATTATTGATAATAAGATAACTAAATGGGCTAATATAAAGAAACATATGATTATAACTGGTCATACTCATAGGCCAATGTTTCCGGATGTGGGGGAAGTTCCCTATTTTAATGATGGAAGTTGTGTACATCCCCGTTGCATAACAGCAATTGAGATTGAAAGAGGATATATAACACTAGTTAAGTGGGGCATTGAAACCAAAAAAGATGGAACATTATTTATCGGTAGGGATATTATTGCAGGACCAAGATTGATAAAAGAATATTTTGAATTTTATAACCAAAAGCAAAGGGATGACCCTCCTTGGGTGCCCATTATAAAATTTGAGATATAAAAAAGTATTTCATATAATATATATACTAAATAATTAATAAGAAATTAGGAGGACAAGTTATGTTTATAAATAAAGATAACAAACTTAACACTCTAAAAAAATGGATTGAAAATTCTAATTATACTGTAATATTTACAGGGGCAGGAATGTCCACTGAGAGTGGAATTCCGGATTTTCGCTCTAAGGATGGACTGTGGAAGGGGATTGACCCTATGAGAGTGGCTTGTGTAGATGCCTTAATCACAAACTATAATCTCTTCTATGAGTTTTATAAACAAAGGATAGAGAACTTAGAAAAATCCAATCCCCACAAAGGCTATGATATTTTATCAAATTGGGAAAGAAAGGGTTTAATTAGTAGTGTTATCACCCAGAATGTTGATGGATTTCACCAAAGGGCAGGTAATAAAAGGGTATATCCTCTTCATGGCTCTATTAATACCTTTAGGTGTAGTAGATGTGGACAATCTGCTAGCAAAGATAATTTTATAAATAAAGATTCTTGTATTAAGTGTGGGGGAACTCTTAGACCCGATGTGGTTTTATTTGGCGAAGCCCTTCCCCAAGATATATTAAATAATGCTATTAAGGAAATTCAGAAGTCAGAATTAGTTATTGTGATAGGAACAAGTTTGATGGTTTATCCTGTTAATAGCCTTCCTTCTATGTCTAAGGGGAAAAAAGTTTATATCAATAAAGAAATTTACCAACAAAGCTTTGATTTAGATTTGGAAGGCAAGGCAGGGGAAATATTAGAGGCAGTTAACCAGCAATTAAATTAAGCTAAAAAGTTATTTAGATTTTTTACATTTGTTTGTTGACATAGGGGGAAAATACATTTATAATGAATTCAATTTAATAAGAGAAATAAATATTTAAATCGATGATAGGAAGAGTAGTTATTGGAATTTGTATAAGCGAGTTGATGATGGTGGAAGATCAACACAATACCTTTAATGAAGAACATCCTTGAGAATCTAACCGAAATCATATAGAAAGTAGACTTAGACGGAGCCAAACCGATATAATTGGACAGTATCGAAGAAAATTCTTCTGTACTGATTAAGGGAGTTTATACTAATTAGGGTGGTACCGCGGAGGATTTAGTCTTTCGTCTCTACAATATTAATAGAGATGGAAGACTTTTTATTTTTTCAATAATAGGAGGCTGTAAATTGTTAAATGGAAAAGAGTATTTAATACCAAAGAACTATAAACAAATTTTAGATCTTAGGCAAACAGAAATAGGTATAAAAAAGATAAAAGACTTTTTTGAAAGGTCTTTAGCAGAAAAGTTAAATCTAACTAGGGTTTCTGCACCATTATTTGTAATTCCTGAAAGCGGATTAAATGATGATTTAAATGGAATAGAAAGACCAGTATCCTTTGAGGTAAAAGGAATGAACAATACTAGGGCAGAAATTGTCCACTCACTGGCAAAGTGGAAAAGGATGGCTTTATCTAGATATGGATTTGAAGTAGGAGAAGGAATATATACAGATATGGATGCCATTAGAAGGGATGAGGATTTAGATAATATTCACTCTATCTATGTGGATCAATGGGACTGGGAAAAGGTTATTAAAAAAGAGGAAAGAAATCATGATACTTTAAAAGGAGTTGTTAAACAAATATATAGTGTTTTTAAAGAAACTGAAGACTATGTATTTAAAAATTATTCTGATATAGAAAAGATATTACCTGAGGAAATATTTTTTATAACCTCCCAGGAATTGGAGGACAGATACCCAGGTTTAAACCCAATTGAAAGGGAATATGCCATTGCTAAAGAAAAGGGGGCTGTCTTTATAATGGAAATTGGACATACCCTTAATTCTGGAGAAAAACATGATGGTAGAGCCCCTGACTATGATGACTGGACTTTAAATGGGGATATTCTATTTTGGTATCCTGTTCTTGAGATAGCCCTAGAAATGTCCTCTATGGGCATTCGGGTGGATAAAAAAGCCCTAGAGGAGCAATTAAAGCTAAGTGGTTGTGAAGATAGAAAAACTTTAGAATTTCACAAACTATTATTGAAGGAAAAGCTACCCTTTACTATAGGGGGAGGCATCGGCCAATCCCGTCTTTGCATGTTTTTCTTAAAAAAAGCCCATATAGGAGAGGTGCAAGCCTCAATTTGGCCAGAAAAAATGATAAGGGAATGTGAAAGGGCAAATGTTATTTTATTATAGCTTAAGGAATGTGGAATCTAACATATTAGGGCTGGGTTACATCCCAGCCCTAATAAAAAGAAGCTAAACTGCCTATCATATTGTTTATCTAATGATAATAGAAAGTACTACTTTATTGTAGAAGATATCTTAATAACCCATGGATTTGATTTTAACTAAGTGGGATGAACAAATTTGCAATAATTGTCTTTGTTCTATGGTTATGTGATTAATAAAGGTTTTCCAGCTTCTATCCTTGCTGGACAATCCTTCCAGTAACTTTAAAGCATTAAGAAATTCCATATCACTTTTAATTATCTCATTTAAGATAATAGAGATATCTGATAATAAATAGTGATTGTTGATAAAAGTAAGAGAATTATAATTACAGGAATTTTTTATATCTAATAACTTTTTTCCTATAGTGTTAAAATCTTTATAATTTTTATTTAGCTTCTCCTTAAGTGTTTTTCCAATATTAATATTTTGACAATCTGATATCTTTTTTATAAATATAGGATGTTCCTTTGAAAGATATACCCAGAAGATAGCTTCATTGAGGAGTTGGCTAAAATAAGGGTAAATTTCATTATTATAGTACATATTTTTCCTCCTTCCTTTCATAGTCCTACTATATAAATATGAAATTAGAGCAAAATAAACCCATAGAATTTATGAATGATAAATATAAAATCTTGTTTGATAATAAACTATAAGCTATAATAATCAATGATATAAATGCTTTTATAGTCAGAAAGAAGGTACATAGATGAGAATAGGAATAGTAGGTTTACCTAATGTAGGTAAGAGCACTTTATTTAATGCTATTACTAAGGCTGGAGCAGATGCAGCTAACTATCCCTTTTGTACAATTGATCCAAATGTGGGTGTTGTAGCTGTTCCTGATAGCAGATTAGAAGTCTTATATAATATGAGTAATTCAGAAAAGCTTATTCCAACAGCAATAGAATTTGTTGATATTGCAGGATTAGTCAAGGGGGCCAGCAAAGGGGAGGGCCTTGGTAATAAATTTCTTTCCCATATTAGAGAAGTAGATGCAATAGTACATGTGGTTAGATGCTTTCAAGATGAAAATATAGTGCATGTAAGTGGCAGGGTAGGACCAAAAAGGGATATAGAAACCATAAATTTAGAATTGATTTTTGCTGACCTGGAAGTAATTGAAAGAAGGATAGAAAAGACTGAGAAAATTGCAAAATCCGGAGAAAAGAAAGCAAAAGATGAACTTTTTGTTCTTAAGAAGATAAAGGAGATATTAGAAAGCAATCAACTATTAAAAAAAGGATTATTTAGTAATGAGGAATGGAATTTTGTCCAGCAATTACACTTGCTAACCTCAAAACCTACTCTTTATGTTGCAAATGTTTCAGAAGATGAAATTTCTAATATAGAGGACAATCCCCTTGTAAAAGAACTTAAAGATTATATTAAAGAAGAAGATGCCGATGTAATAGTGATTAGCGCTAAGATTGAGGAAGAAATTGCCCAATTAGAAGAAGGAGAAAAGGAAGTATTCCTAAAGGAGCTAGGTTTACAAAAGTCTGGATTGGATATGATTGTAGAAAGAGGATACAAATTGCTGGGACTTATTACCTTTATAACATCTGGACCAAAAGAGACTAAGGCATGGACTATTATCAGAGGTACAAAGGCACCCCAAGCAGCAGGAAAAATTCATACAGATTTTGAAAAAGGATTTATAAGGGCGGAGGTTACATCCTATGATGACCTTATTAAGGCAGGTTCTTTGGTAAAGGCAAAAGAGTTAGGGGTTACACGCTTGGAGGGAAAGGACTATATCATGAAAGATGGAGATGTGGTTTTATTTAGATTTAATGTATAGCAGTTCACTTTGTGGATTGCTTTTTTCATACTATGATAGGATATAATATAGTATGAAAGGAGGTTATTTAATTGAAAGTTCTTTTGACTAGTTTAAATTCAAAATATATTCATACTAATCTTGCCATAAGATATTTAAACACCTATTGTGAAGATATTGAAGCTGTTAATTTTTCCATAAAGGAATTCACTATAAATGACCATATTCCAGAGATTTTACGAGAAATATTTAAAGAAAGGCCAGACATCCTTTGCTTTTCCTGTTATATTTGGAATATTGAAGAAACAATTAAATTGGTACAACTTTATAAAAGTATAGCACCTACTACAAAAATAATACTAGGGGGCCCAGAGGTTACTTATGATGCTGTTCATTGGATGAATAAAATAGAGGAGATTGATTTTATTGTTAAGGGAGAAGGGGAAGAAACCTATTATCAGCTGATTAAACACCTTATAAAGGGCCAGGAATATAAGGATATTAAAGGTATTGTCTATAGGGAAAATCCAAAAAATATTAGGGAAAACCCTAATAGAGAACTATTAGTTTTAGATAAAATACCTTTTCCCTATGGGAAAAATCTTTCAAATCTTGAAAATAAAATTATTTATTATGAAAGCAGTAGAGGTTGTCCCTTTAAATGCCAATACTGCCTATCTTCTACTATAGAAGGTGTTAGGTATATTTCCTTAGATAGGGTTAAAAAAGACTTAACATTTTTTATAAATGCTGGTGTAAAACAGGTTAAATTTGTTGATAGGACCTTTAATTGTGATAGAAATCGTACTAAGGCAATAGTTGAGTTTATTATCGGTAAGGGAGGAAAGACAAATTTTCACTTTGAGTTCGCTGCTGACTTAATAGATCAGGAGCTCTTGGAAATATTTAAATCTGCACCAATAGGAATGTTTCAATTAGAAATAGGAATCCAATCCACCCATTTGCCCACCCTTAAGGAAATTCAGAGGATAAATAATTTTGAAAAAATAAAAAGAGCTGTACACTCCATTAAATCCTACAATAATATCCACCAACATGTGGACCTTATTGCCGGATTGCCCTATGAGGATTATAATACCTTTAAAAACTCCTTTAATGAAGTTTATAATCTTAAAGCTGATATGCTTCAATTGGGGTTTTTAAAGATTTTAAGAGGCTCTGCTATTGAATCTAATAAAGAAAAGCATGGCTATAAGTATTCTCCCTTTCCACCCTATGAAGTATTATCCAATAATTATATAAGCTATGAAGATATAGTAAAATTAAAATTAGTGGAGGAAATATTAGAAAGGTATAGCAACTCTCATATTTTTGATTATACTATAGACTTTTTAATAGAAAACAAATATCCAACCCCCTTTAGTTTTTTTGAACACTTTTCCCAATTTTGGGAGGAAAGGAATTTATTTAATATATCCCATAGTCAAAAAAACCTATATAAAATATTTAGAGACTTTTTAATTTATTATCATGGTGAAGATATTCATATATTAATGGATCTATTAAAATTTGATTATCTATTAACCCATAAAGGCCCCCTTCCTGATTTTTTAGAAGGCTATAGTTCTAAAAGAAATAAAAAGGAAAAGATTTTTGATTTCTTAAAAGAACCTGAAAATATTGCAAAATATCTGCCAGAGTTTATAGGAAGGACATCAAAAGACATATATAAACATGTTCACTTTGAAGAATTTAATGGGAGAATTGGGAATTTTATAGGTATAGAAGGAAAAAGTAATGCTTTGGAAAGTTTTACATTAGTATTCTACTTCCCAAAGCAAAGGATAAATATTATTAACAAGGCGATTTATAAAAAGATTATTCTATGATAAATCTTTTATATGGCATTTATTAAATTTTCCAACTCATTTTTATTTGGCATATCACTATTTGATTGAACATAATAGGTCTCATTAGGCTGTCTAGTGATATCTTCAAATATAACTCCAGTAATTAATCCCTTAGATTCTATAGTTTTATTGATAGCTGAAGTTAAATCCTTATTATTGTATTGAGAGTCCATATCAAGATTATATATATTTTCCTGATACCATTTATAGGTATTTACTTTATTAAAGGTAACACATGGACTAAAAACATTTATAAAGGAAAAACCTTTATAGCTTATGGCCCTCTCAATTAATTGGGTTAATTGTTTTATATTTCCGGAAAATCCCTGGGCAACAAAGCCAGTACCCATAGAAAGGGCTAATAAAATAGGTTCAATGGGATTATCCGTTGTTCCATAAGGTGTGGAGCTAGTTTTAAAACCCCCATAACTCATGGGAGAGGTATGACCTTTTGTAAGACCATAAACCCTGTTTGACATCACTATATAGCTTATATCAATATTTCTTCTCATAGCATTTAAGGTATGGTTTAATCCAATGGCAAATCCATCACCATCGCCTCCAGCAGCTATCACATTAAGGTCTTTATTGCCACATTTTATGCCCTGGGCTACCGGTAATGCCCTACCATGGGTACTATGGAAATTATAACCAGAAAGGAATTGAAAGATTCTACCTGAGCATCCAATACCTGATACTATGGATGTTTTTTCTGGAGGAACTTCCAAATTATGAAGGGCAGCCTTTAGGCTATTAAGAACGCCAAAATGTCCACAACCTACGCACCAACTTGGTTTTTTATTATTGTCAAAGGGGTTAGATTTCATTGTTAATGCTCCTTTCTAAAAAGTTACTGATATCATCAATAGTTATCAAATTCCCATCATATTTATTAAAGGTAGCAACTTCTTGTTTTATTTCTAAATATTGACGAAACAGATTATACAGCTGATTGGTATAATTATTTTCAATAAACACAATATTTTTGTATTTTTCTAATATCTTAATTAGAGATTTTTTAGGAAAGGGGAATAAAATTCTCATCTGCAATGTATCTACACTGTTCTCTTTATCTTTATATAGTGAATAGATTTTATCCAACACGCCCTTTGAAGAACCATATCCGATTAAGAGGGTATGGGAATTGATATTATTATGTATATAGCTATTGTCTAATTCTACATCCTTTAGTTTAGACATTCTTTTATTAAACATTTTTACCCTTACTTCAGGGGTGGTATTGGTAAAACCAATTTCATTATGTTCCACACCCGTTGTATAGAATAATCCTTTTTCTTGACCAGGTAATGTTCGTGGACTAATTCCATCTTCACTATAGCCATATCTTGGGAAAGGAATATTATCCCTTTTATCCAATTCTTCCTGGGGCACTATTTTACCTCTATCAATGGAAATTGATTGGTATTTAGGTATAGGACTACTATATTCTGATTGGCCTAAATAGAAATCACTTAATATAATTACTGGGCATTGATAGATATCTGCAAGGTTAAGACCCAAAACACCATCATGAAATGCCTCCTCTGGATTTCCCGGACTTAATACAATTCTAGGAAATTCGCCATGGCCGGAATAAAGGGCAGCATCCAAATCACTTTGTTCTTGTTTTGTAGGCATACCTGTACTAGGGCCGGCCCTTTGAACATTTACAATAACAACCGGGGTTTCAGTCATCCCTGATAGGCTAATAGCCTCTCCCATAAGAGAAAGTCCTGGTCCAGAAGTGGCAGTAATGGATCGAGTACCACTATAACTAGCCCCTATGGCCATAGAAATAGCTGAAATTTCATCTTCAGCTTGAATTATAGAACCTCCCACAGATCCAATATTTTCCGCCATATATTCCATTATTTCACTTGCAGGGGTAATGGGATATGCTGCCATAAACTTACATCCCCCACCGATTAGACCTAAGGATACAGCTTGATTGCCAGTAATAAGTATGGTTTTTTCTTTTTTATTTGGTGAAGTCAAATTTAAATCTGGAATTTTTGTGGGAAGATTATAACCAAAGTTAAGGGCTACTAAGTTAGAATTCTTAATGGTCTCACTTTTATTGCTGAATAGTCTTTTTACTTGAAAGCTTATATAGTCTAATGGAAGGGAAAGAACTTTGGAAATAAGTCCTATTGCCATCATATTTCCATATAATTTATTTCCCAATTCAGCTCCTTTTTTTTCAAAGGGATAGGTAAAGACAAAATGATTTGATGTTATCTTAGCTTGAAAGAGCTCCTCTACTATTATAATACCGTCATCAGCTAATAGATGGGTGTGATTATCAATAGCCTGCTGGTCTAGGGCAAGTAATAAATTAATTTTTTCTTTGGTAGCTTCAATTCTTTCATCACTAATATTTAGATGATAGGAGGTTGGACCACCCTTAATACGGGAGGAAAAATTCCGATAACCAAATACATAATAGCCATATTCATTAAGAGATTGGGATAAAATTTTTCCCATAGAAGCAACCCCTTCTCCCTGTTGTCCACCGATACATAAATTAAAAGTAAAGCTCATACTCAGGCCTCCTTAGATTTATTCTAATATCTAACATTTATAAAATTAATACCTTTATTTAATCCTATTAAACATAAATTACTAAATATTAGTATAATCTATATTTCACTTAATAAAATAAACAAGGATTGGTTTTAAAAAATAAATGAAATGGTATAATAACTTTATTAAGGAGGTTGTAAAAATGATAAAAAGGTGGTTAATAGGTGCATTATCCATATACATAGTATCCTTCTTCATGGAAGGTATATCTATTACAGGTTTTAAAGGAGCATTATTTGCTTCCATTGTTTTAGGTATAGTAAATGTCACCATAAAACCCATAATTTCTTTATTTGCCCTACCTATCACTATTATTACTTTTGGTTTATTCACTTTTATTATTAATGGGATAGTTTTATTAATAGCATCTTATTTTTCTACTTCTTTGCAGGTGGCAGGGTTGGGAACAGCCATTATTGGAGCATTATTCTTAAGCATTATAAATTCAATTCTAACAAATGCTTTAGATAAAAAGGAGTAATATAGGAGGACTTAAGATGAATAATAATTTGCTGTATATAAAAGACGAAATAAAGAAAGATACAGCCATTGTTATAGAGAAGGCAAAAAAGGAAGATATTGATGGTATTTATCAAGTGATAAGATCTGTAGGCAATCAGGAAAAAAATCCTGAAAAGGGCTTTCTAATAGATGATTATAATATCAATGTGGAGAAACACAAATCACATTTATTAGAAAAAATTGAAAGACTAGATTACTTTTATGTTGCCAAATATAAAGGACTATTATTAGGTTTTTTATTTGCTTATACAAAGAGTCAATGGCTGGATATAGAAAAACACTGGTTAACTGATGTCTATTGGAAAGAAGATTTCGATAAAGAAAAATTAAATAATTTTATCTTAATTGATAAAACAGCTATATATTCCGAACTAACGGGATTAGGTATAGGTAGCAGGATATATGAATTGTTAATTAAAGATTTACGACAAAAAAACATAAAAAATATTTTTGCAGAAACTTTAATTGGACCAATACCAAATTTTGCTTCTTTACAATTCCGTATAAAACAAAAATACCAACTATGTGGATTTCGTTATGAAAAACATCTTGATAAAATACTTTCTACATTAGTTTATTATAAAGAGATATAGCTAAAAAATATTTCCATTTTAAGAACCTATATAAACAAAAATATGTGGAATAATAGCCTAAAGGTCATTAATAGAAAGGATGATAAAATGGAAATAATTTGTCCTCTATGCAATGGATTGAAAAAGTCTAACCAAATATGTTCTAATTGCAATATACCTATGAAAGACACAGGACCCATTGAAAATTATTTTGATGAATATAGCCCCTATCTGGATAAAAGCATTACTCAATTTTTAAATAGTGAGAATCCGGAGATTTGTGTTCATTTATTTAAGTGCGAAAGCTGTGGAAGGGATGAAAGGATATCCATATCCAAAGAGTTTCACTGATTTAATAAAGACATTCAGATGAATGTCTTTATTAATAGATTTATTTTTCTAAAGCCTTATTTAATTCTTCCATTAGTTTTGGAACATCTATACCATGGGCAAGAGCACCCTGTTCAATATTTTCAAACCTTGCAGCCATACAACCAAAACAATGCATGCCAAAGCTCTGAAAAACTTCTATGGACTCAGGGAATTTATTTACCACCTCAACAATATTCATATCTTTTGTTATTTGCATTTTTTACACCTCCAAGATTCTATAATTAATTTACCTTTATCTAAAATCCTTATCACGAATACATAATTAATTTCCCCAAAACCTTTTAAAATATAGGATTGTTTAAAAAATTATGAGATTTTTAGGTAAATTCTGATTAATCTTATTATAACATAAAATACATTTTTATTTAAATAGCTAAATTCTACTTTTAGTGCAAAAAAAATATAAGCTTTCTCCACTAACTTGGGATTTATTGTTTTATTATGTTATTATATTATT
>DUPX01000097.1 GCA_012838085.1 Eubacteriaceae bacterium | reverse complement strand
TTCATATTATCATAATTCCTTTATTCTTCTGTATTTTCTTGGGTAGTTTCCAAATCCCCCTCCTTATTAGTATTACCGCTGGTGACAAATGGATTTTCCTTTCCATAGCTGCCAGTAATAAAATCATAATCCACAAATTCAGAATAATTTTGACCATCCTTTACCAATGCATAGGAATGAAGAAGAAAATTGGCAGAAATAATATTATCTTCATTATTGCTGCTAAATTGATATTCTACTATATCTATTCTTCTATCGGAGTTTTGAATTCTAAAGATATATTCCTTTAATTGGGGATAGGTACCTTTTACCACATGATGGACTGGTAAAACCAATAATTTCTCATTTATAATTTCCTGGTCATTAGCTGTACTGCCTTCCTCCCCTTGGGGTGGTCTAGGGCTAACACCTTCTTCGATTATGGTGTTTTGGAGGGTAAAGCTATCCTGCTGGATGCCGATATCATTGGAGATCTTTAATACTTCCAAAAATATTTCAGGAATCCTAACCTGGGTAGGCAGGATCTTTTCTATTTCTAGAATTTCTCCTTGGATTTCCTTCTCCTTGCTGGTAAGGGTGCCTGTCTTATTAGCATATTCTAAATTTCCCAAGATAATTCTATCTTCCTCCAAAATATTGCTATTGGTTCTAATTTTATCCACCATAGGGAAAATTAAAAAATATATAAATGAGCCTACCACAAGTACAAAAGCTAAAATTGATATCATAGCCTTTTCCCTCTTAGTCAATACCATCAGAATCCCCCCCCTCATCTTCTACTATTTCCTCTGCTACATAGGTAAAGTAAATATTAAAGCTGGTATCAGTCTTGTTATTCTCCTTATCAGTATTGTATCTTATATTGTCTAAGAGTACATTCTCCACCCTGTCAAGCTTTCCAATATTAACCATAAAGTCGGCAATCTTGCTAGGATTTTTTGTGATGGCAGATATATCAAAATAATCTCCCTTTGGATGGGAAATAGTCTCAATGGTTACTTCTTCTGGTATAGTCCTTTCTAATTGGGTAAGAAGTTCATAATAATCCACCCTTTTAGATTCCACCCTTTCTAGCATATGCCTTCTGCTGTCTAAGACACTTTGGTTTGCGGATATCTCCAATTGCATTTCCTTTATCTTTTCCAGTTCTTCTATCCTAGCCTTTGTGCTTATGATATCTTTTCTAATATTATAGTCTATATAGTAAGCAACTAGATAGCTAATGGCCATAATCAGTAGAATAGTAGACACCAGAGTGATTATAAATCTTCTTTTCCTCTTTTGTTCTAATAAATAAAAGTGTTCTTCCGGAAGCAGATTCATTTCTCTCATTTATTTATCCTCCCTTAATAGAATTCCAAGGGAATTACATAGATAGAGTAAATCCTCGGAGAATTTTGTTTCATCGGTATTTACCTCTATATTTCTATAGTCATTACCTAATTTTGTAACAATATTTAATTCTTTTTCAAAGAGTTCTACTATACCTTTAGCTTTAGCACCTCCACCAATTAGATAAACACGATCTAGTTTTTTTTGTATGCTTCTGGAAATAAAATACTCAATTATCTTATTGATTTCCATTATTATTTCCTGATTAAGCCTATCTATGGTATTTTGAATTTCCTCTATAGCTGATGATTCTATACCTGAATAGTCCTGACTCACTTTTAATCTTTCCGCTTCAGCTAAGTCCATATCCAAAATATCTCCAATAGTCTTTGTTATTTCAAAACCGCCTATATTTATAGTCCTATTTAAAAAGACCTTTCCGTATTCCATTATAGTAATAGAGGTTTTTTGATAGCCTAAGTCTATGATGGCAATATTTTTATCTATGGTTTCTTCATCTTCAAAATCCTTTATAAGCTTTTTGCGACCGCCAAATAATTTTGCCACACTATTGGATTGAATATCCACTATATCTATTCCTATACCAGCCTTTTGAAAGGTTAATAGATAGGCTTCCACAATATATTTTGGCAGTGCAGCGGTCTGGACCTTAAGCATAGATACCTCTTCCCCATCATCTGATGTGTCTTTGTATTCTTCCAATATAGTAAAATCCATAACATAATTGTCTATGGGTTCAGGAAGTAAGTTTTCCAATTCAAATTTTACCGCTGTCCTTAACTCACTTTCCTCCATCTTTGGCACATCAAAATTCCTTAATATTAAATCCCCTGAAGAGATAGAAACCATCATATTTAATTTCTTAATGGGCTTATCCTTAATATAATCTTTAATCAGATCTCCTATCTCTGTCTTACTATATATTCTGCCATTAAAGACAGCTTCTGGAGGAGTGGGTACAATAGCATAATCCCGAATAAAAATATGGTTGTCCTTACTGCTTCCAATAATGATTTTTGTTTCTTTAGAACCAAAGTCAAATATAATTGATTGTTTGTTTTTTTTCAAAAGCTTACCCCCTTTACGTAAACAATAGTATTATGCCACCTATTGTACTTCCTTCCACTTTAATAATTTTACATCCCTTTCACTTTCCTCTATTATTTCATAGTTTTCTGGCAAATAGTCATCTAGATAGGATAATTTTTCCGGGTCATGGTGTAATTGGACTTTCCAGTTACCTTTTTGCTGGGTACTATTGGTACAGATAATATTACCATTGACATTAATACTTTGACCTGTAATATGAATGGTGGTAATTTCTAATTCCTTACCAGTAAAGATTAACATTCCATTAATAGTTGCTTTATTGCCAATACTAAGTTTTTCAGCTTTATGGGCTATAATAAGACCATTAAAAGTATCCTTACCATCTAATTCTACTGTATCATAATTTTGTATAATAAGAATAGAGTCTGGGGTATTAGGATAGTCACCTTCAGCAATTGTTTTCTTATTCCCTCCTGATACTAGTTTATCGTATTCTGTAACCTTATCACTATAATTTGCCTTTAACCAGCTAATATAAGAATCTACATCAAAGGCAGATAAATCCATTAACTCCCTATCTGTAACCGGTGGGAAATTGGTCTCATTAAAGTTTTTATTTTTTTTATGGCTTAAATCATGTTTAGGGATAATTTCTCCCTCTACCATTAATTGGGCACCACCGTCCTGTTCAGCAGACTCAAAATGCAAATCCCCATGGACTCCAATAATACCACCATAAATATAGCCTAATTCTTCGATATTTAAATCCCCTTGGGCAAAAATGGCATAGTCCTTCATCTCTGAAAGATTATAATAAGATGCCGTTCTTTCCACCTGGGCCTCAATGGTCCTCTGGGTATTTCCAATTTTCCCGGTGGCAGTTATGGTCTTTAAATCTCCGCTGCCATCAATAGCTATATCATATATGCCCTTATCTAAGTTTTGACCAGTGGTCCCAGAATAGCTCCAGTCTTCACTTAGCTCTGCTATGGCTTCCTCCATCCCCGCCTCTGCTATGAAATATGACTTTTCAAAATCAGCAAAATTATGGGAGCTTCTATATTCCAGTACAGTAAGGGGAAGGATAGCCATCCCCAACATTGATAATATTAGGGTAGTTATAAAGGTTAGCACTAGGGCACCGCCCTTTTCACTTCTGAAATTAATCATTCTAATCCCTTCCTTTTTATTTATTAATTATGCCTACTCCTACCCGTATATGTGAACTTAATTCTATTTTTTTACCTTCTTTTACCGCCTCTATCCTTAATTGTAAAATATCCTCACTATCTACTTTTTTCAACTGAAAATCCAAGATGTTTTCGGCGAATTGGGATTTATAGCCGGAGGGCAAATGTTCCAAGCTATCCTTATCCACCTTAAACTTCTTAATCTGACTGCCTTCAAGGGTATAATAATTGTAATAGAGTGGACTTTCTATATCCTGAATATATACCACATTGTCCTTTATATATATTTCCTCAGATCTTTTAATCTGCCTTTCTATATTTAAAAATGCCATTCTTCCACTGGAATAGCTTTCCACCTGTTCATCTGCAGTATTAAAGGAGCTAATACCCACTACAAACATAGAACCTGCCACAGTGAGTACTATTCCTATTAGAGCCAGCACAATTATCAGCTCCACTAGGGTAACTCCCCCTTCACTGGCTAAAAACCTTTTATGGGAGATATATTTGGGATACATATCTTTCCACTCTCCCTTCCCCAGCTTTATTAACTTCCACCTGGATAATATATAGCCCCGTTATACTGCCCTTAGAGTCAATAGTTATGGTACAGTCCTCATAGGAGTTTTGGACCTCTACCCCTTTAGCCCTAATAATATCTATATCTCTATCATCAGAGGGAAGAGAATAGAGCTCCTTCTTTAGATTTTCCATAATATCCTTGGCAAAGACAGTAGTCTCTATTACTGCTTTAGAGGCATTATTATTTCTTAAGGAGGCGGAAAAAAGCCCCAAAATAGTAACAGCCACCATGCCAATAAGAGCAATAGAAACCAATATCTCAATAAGGGTAAAACCCCGATGATTTTTTAATTTCTTAATCATCTATCATCCCTTCTTTCATATAGATACGACCAGTACCAATCTGCACCACTATAGTCCTATATCTGCCCCTAGGACTTCTAAAAGTAATATGTCCCCCTTTGCTTACTGTACCTATGGATTTTAATTCTAAGAGATTGCTACCTATATAGGTGTTTTCCTGTATTTTAATGCCCTGGGATAGATAAAAGCTCTCCCCTGGCGGATCCCCGGGATATTTATGCTTTTTTACAAGAAATCTACCTGTGTCAGGATATATATAAATCCTCCTATCATAGCCATCCATCACAGCATGGGAGCGGGCCCTTAATAGCATCTGGAGAATGGTTCTAGTGCCCATCTCCAGCTGTTTTGCATCAGAAAATCTTTGATAGGCTGGAATACCTATCCCAATTAGGGAAGATAAAATCCCCAGTATGGCTATTACTATAATCAACTCCACCAGGCTAAAGCCTCTTTTGTTTGATTTCATCTAGTCTATCCCCTTAGTAATCTTAAGTACCAATCTAAAATATTGTTGCCAAAAATAGTGGTTATAAAAAATCCTGCCACCAGCCAGGGTCCAAAAGCTATGGCATCCTTCCTCCCCTTTATCTTTAGGACTAGTAAAAATACACTAAAGACTCCCCCAATGATAAAGGAAAGTAGGAGACAAAGAATGGTATATTTCCAACCTAGAAAGAGTCCTAAGACTCCCATCAACTTCACATCCCCCATACCCATTGCCGTCCCTCTGGATAATAGGACCAGGAGAAATAAAAAGCCTCCCCCTAATAGGCCACCAACAAATGCCTCTTTCCAGTATATGTATTCCAGGACCAAATTGCTTATGAAGAATATAATTAGTAAAAACAAATTAATAGAATTAGGTATAATCTGATGGTCTATATCTATAAAAACTATAGCAATCAAGGCAGAATAAATTATCAAGTAGACTAATAATATCCAGGTCCAGCCAAAGACCCAATAGGCCAGGGCAAATATTAGGCCGGTAAGAAGTTCTACTAATGGATATCTTATAGATATAGATTCGCCACAATAATGACATTTCCCTTTTAAGTATAGCCAAGATAGTAAAGGAATTAAATCCTTAGGCTTTAGTCTTTGACCACAGGAGGCACAGGC
>DUPX01000014.1 GCA_012838085.1 Eubacteriaceae bacterium | reverse complement strand
CCAGCCATATACTATTTCCCCCTCATAATAAATAAAAATATTCACTAATGTATATTTATATTGTAACATAGAATTTTTTCTTCTTCAATTAAGGGAAAATAGGTTATTTTATCTTTTTCGACAAGCAATAAAAGATTTGTTGAAAATTATCTATTGCCTAGGCAATTTAATCTAAGCTAATTTATTTTCTGATTCAGGAGTCAATTCACTCCATTTTCCACAACGATCTCCCCATCTTCCCTTAACCTTATCATCTCTGATAAATTGTACAACTTCACAATTATTTGGGCAATCCATACATTGAAAACTCTTTACTTGAAAATTTGCATTAACGATATCAAAACCAAAAAAACTTGTATTTTTTGTCTTTTCCCAATTTTCTTTTGCAAGTATTGCTGCACCATAAGCACCCATTACATCAAAATATCTAGGAACAATTACTTTTTGTTTTAAAATCCTTTCAAAGGCTCTTTTTATTCCAATATTGGCTGCAACTCCCCCCTGAAATAATATGGGAGGCTTAATTTCCTTTCCCTTTCCCACATTACTTAAATAATTTCTCACTAAAGCTTCACATAATCCATTAATTATATCCTCGCTATTATGTCCTAATTGCTGTTTATGTACCATATCCGATTCTGCGAAAACAGCACATCTTCCTGCAATTCTAACACTATTTTTTGATTTTAATGCCATTTTGCCAAACTCCTCAATAGGAATCTCTAGTCTTGATGCCTGCCGATCTAAAAATGAACCTGTCCCAGCTGCACAAACTGTATTCATTGCAAAATCTTGAATTATCCCGTCCCTAAGGATAATTATTTTAGAGTCTTGACCCCCAATTTCTATTATAGTAGACACATCTTCTCTTTCTTTTAATCCTGCTACTCCATGAGTTGTAATTTCATTTTTTACAATATCTGCACCTACAATCATACTGGCAAGATTCCTACCACTTCCTGTTGAACCTACACCCAATATTATATCACCTGGTAATACCCTGTTTTTTATATACTTTAAACCATCTTGAAGTACCTTAATTGGTTTTCCCTGTGTCCTTATATATATTTTTTGTACTAATTCTTCATTTTCATCCATTAGCAGAATATTGGTACTTACAGAACCAACATCTATTCCCATAAATAGCTTTCTACCCATTAATTTATTTCCTTCTTTCTCTTTTTCTTTCTATCATATCTACAAATGCCTCAAGGCGGGTCAAGTAGCCAGTATCTCCTGTAAGTTCGTCAAGCACAAGGGTCATTAAAGGAATATTATAATCTCTTTGTATAGTTGGTAATATACTTTCAGCTACTATTTCTGGCATACAGCCAAAAGGCAACAATTGTATAATCCCATCATAGCCACTTTGACAATAATGAGCTGCATAACCAATGGTCTCCCAAGCATGTCCACCTATACAACGATCTAAGTATGGTTTGGCCGCCTTACGAATTTTAACTTCTTTAGTTAATCCCATAGGTCTATAAACTAAGTGTTCACTAAGCCAATCACCTATATATAAAGAACGGTGTACCTCTACTCCTAAGTTAGCTAATTTTTCTTCAACATGAAAATTAATATAAGGCTCAATTAATGTATAAATTTCTCCTATTAGACCAATTTTTAAAGGTATGTGATCTTTGTTAATTTGGACTTTAGTCATCTCATTATAGGTATTCTTAATTAAATTCATCAATTCCTTTTCACCCTTTACCTTCTCTACTTCATCTTTATATATCTTTCTTAACATTCTGATACTTCCTTTTTTCACTTCTCTTGCCTCAATATTAAGCATATCTCGTTCTAACCTATCAGCTGTTATAATAGCTCTTTGGGCTTTTATTATCTGCTTAGCTATTCTTCCAATATTTCTGGTCTTGGTTGCCTTTTGTATTCTTCTTATTAATTCTCCCACATCCCCTTCTGGAGCTTCAAAGATTATAAATTCAACATCATAACCCATATCCCTTAATATTTCCTGCTCTATCACTCCATAGAAACCAAATCGGCAGGGCCCATTACTCCCTGTTATTAATACTGTGTCAGCACCCTTTTTTATGCTCTCTATATAATTTCCAATATTGATTTTAAGGGGTGCACATATAAATTCCGTAGAATAGGTAGAACCAATTTCCAAGGTCTTATCTGAAGAAGGGGGAGGAATAACAATATCTACACCTAGCCCCTCCATTAAGACTTTAGCTCCTATATATACATTTCCCATATGAGGAAAAGTTACTATCATATAATTTTCTCCTTTCCATCATTTCTGTAAAGGCTTCTATCCTTGTATTTAACCCTGCTTCTCCTGTGTGCTCATCAATTATAAGTTGAATAAAGGGTATATTGTTCCTCCTTCTTATCTGCCTTTCTATATAATCTGCAATAATTGAATCGAGACCACAGGCAAAGGAAGATAAATATATTATCCCATCAATACCAATTTTCTCTTTTTCAGCAATTCCATATAATCCTGAACCTATTAATTGCCTACCAAATGTCCAAAACATTTTCTTAGGCAATTTCCCTGCATAATAATTTATTTTTATATCCTCTATATTATCTATAGTTATTACTAAATAACCCATATTCTCTAGCTTTTTTAATAAATTCATATTTATAAAAGAATCATATAGGGTATAGGGATGGGATAGAACTAGTAGTCTTTTAGAATGATATTTAAAATGAAATTCTTTAAATACTTTCTCCTTATGTATTCTTATTTGTTCTAATCCATTAAAAAAAGCTAGTCTAGCCTGTTTAATATTTATATTTAAAGGCTCAATCATTTCCTTAATGGTTTTATCTATATTGATATTTTTACCATGTAAATTAAAATCTGGTTTTATAACCTTAGGAAGTTTTGTTATGCTATTTATTATCATTTCAGGTAATCCACAAAGTTTTGGACAGGTAAATTCACCATAACTTAGGCTTGTATGGCGGGGAATAAAAAGAAAATCCACTTTATCTTTTAAATATTCCACATGTCCATGAAATACCTTTACCGGTAAACACGCCTCATCCACACATGTCTTTACTCCTAAATCTAATATACTCTTATTAGTTTCTGGTGAAAGAATAATTTTAAAACCTAAATTCTCATAAAAAGTTTTCCAAAGGGGGAAATAATAATAATAAAGTAATCCCCTTGGTATCCCGATTTTCATATTTTCCCCTCCCTTACAACATACACCTTAATATCATTTCCATAATAACCTATAAATATAATTTTAATTTTTGGCAAAATAAAAAATATGCAAAATTGCATATTTTTTATTTATAAAAAGAAAAAACTTATTATAGTTTCTATAATTAATGCATATCTTTATACATTTTTTGTTTTTCATTAGATATTTGTTTCAAACTAATCATAATACTTTTTTGATATTTCATAAAGAGGTCAATTTGATTTTTTAAATAAAATATAAAAAAAATAAACGCTAATAGTGCTATAAATATCATGATAGGTTGTAAGGTAGTAGTTATACTAGCCAACCCATAAAGAAATTGGTTCATTCCATCACTCCTGTAGATATATTATTCCCTGCCTATAATTTGTATATTTTGAACACCTTTTAGAGCATATAAACTATTTAATATTTCTTCTCCGCTTTGATCTAATTCATCAGTTTCAAATGATATAGTAACATTTGCTACACCGTGATTTGGTATATTTTGATTAATAGTAAGGATATTTCCCTTAGCTTTGGCAATAGTATCTAATACATTTGATAATATTCCTGCTTCATGTTTTAGTAAAAGGGCTATGGTTATTACCTTAGTCTTATTTTTTTCATAAAAGGGGAAAACAGCATCTTTGTATTTATAAAAAGCGCTCCTACTTAACCCTACCTGCTTTACAGCTTGTTGTATATTCTTGGCTTCACCAGTACGAAGCAAATCTTTAGTTTTTATCACCTTAACAAAAATATCTGGTAATACCTCTGTATTTACAACAAGAAATTTTACTCCCATAAGCTATAACCCTCCCTAAAACTGTCTTTCAATAATGAACATATGTATTAGGTTTTTAATAGTCTATCATTTATATAGAAAAAAATCAAGATTCATGTAACTTGAATATTCCAATATAGATAATAAAACATATTTTAGATAATATTTTAACAAAAAAACTTGCAAACCTTTACATATCATTATTTTAAAAATATACTTGAATAAAATTTCACATTATCTTATAATATTTGTATATCACATATATAACCCTTATTCCTATAGAATTACTCCCCTTTTTCTATAGGAAAGAAACAAATTCCCCAGTTAAGACTATGTATAGAATACATAGTCTTTCTTTTTTTTGATATTTTATGTTTGAGTTTGTAAAAAACATTATACACAATGTAAATAAGTCGCCCTAAAAGTATCTTACTAACTTACCTTTAAGAATAATTTCCTGATGATTGCTCTGTAGCTTCTATAGATGTTTTGTTATTTATTCTTTTATTTTGTAAAAACCATATTGTTGCTAAGACTATGATACCTACAAAATCAGTAGCTAGACCTGGTATTAGTAGTGATAAGCCAGCTCCAAATAACAAAACTCTTTCCAACCAGTTATGATTGGTTTTTAGATATCCTGTAGTTGAAGAGCCTATACATACCATTCCAATAATCGCAGTAACAAAAGCAAAAATTACATTAAATACAAACTTTGGTACAGAATATCCCTCTGGTCTAATTAGTATTAAAATTGGAGATAGGGCAAATATATAAGGTACCAGATAAGCAGCCATCCCTAACTTAAATGCTTCAATCCCTGTTTTTAAAGGATTAGATTGGGCAATGCCGGAACCTGCGAATGCTGCTAGGGCCACAGGAGGTGTAATATCTGCTACAATTCCAAAATAGAAAACAAATAAATGAGCTGCCAATGGATGAATACCTAAGGATATTAGCGCAGGGGCGGAAACAGTAGCTTGAATAATATAATTTGCAGTAGTTGGTACTCCCATGCCTAGTATTAGTGATCCTATCATTGTAAAAAACATTGTGAGATAAATATTTCCTCCAGCTAGTTTTACAAGACCACCAGACATTTTCATACCTAAGCCCGTTAAAGTGATTATACCAACAATAATTCCAGCTGTTGCACAAGCCATTACCACTGGAAGGGCAGATCTAGCTCCCTCAGACAACCCAATTATAATGTCCTTTATAGACATCCTAGTTTCTTTTAAAATCAATGATACAATAATAGTGATTATTATAGCCCAAAAAGCAGCTAACATTGCAGTATAGCCTTTAACTAAGAGGTAGATTATGGCTGCTATAGGAGTAGCTAAAAACCACTTCTCCTTTAATGCCTTTTTCCAATTTGGGAGTCGTTCTTTAGGAAGTCCTATCAAACCAGATTTCTTGGCCTCATAATGTACTGTGATAAATATACCTGTAAAATAAAGTAGTGCTGGTATGGAAGCTGATAGGGCTATTACAGAATATTTAATATTTAAAAACTCAACCATTATAAATGCTGCTGCCCCCATTATTGGTGGCATCAATTGCCCTCCAGTAGAAGCTGCCGCCTCGGTAGCACCTGCAAATTCTGGCCTATATCCTACACTTTTCATTAAAGGAATAGTTACTGAGCCTGTACCTACAGTATTTGCCACTGAACTTCCTGATACCGTTCCCTGGGCAGCACTGGCAATAACAGCAGCCTTTGCAGGTCCACCAGTGGCTCTTCCGGTTAAACCTACTGCGAGATTGGTCATCCAATCTCCTATTCCACTCTTTTTTAGATATGTAGCAAATAATAAGAAAAGAAAAATAAATGTTGACGATACCTGAATTGGGATTCCTAATATACCCTCCGTACTAATCCATTGAAAAACTGCAATCCTTTTTATAGTTAATCCTGAATGTCTCATAAAGGAAGGAAAATAGTTCCCAAAATATGCATAAAGCAAAAAAAAGGACGCTAAGGTGATAATCGCAGTGCCGGCAACTCTTCTTGTTGCCTCTATTATTAATAAGACTGCAACTATACCTACCACCATATCTAAAGTAGTATAAAGACCTGCCCTCCATAATAATTCTTTATAATATATTATATGATAAGCAGAAACGCAAAATCCTAAAAAGGCAAAAATATAATCATACCAAGGAATTTTATTGCTTTTAACAGACTTTCTTGCTGGATACAATAAATAGACTAAGATCAAAGCCGCTCCAACATGGGGGGCTCTTTGTAATGTGGAAGGAAAAGTTCCAAATGCAGCAGTATATAATTGGACCAATGACCAAACAGTTGCTAGTATAAATACAAACTTATTAATAGGACCCTTTATTCGCCTGAAAGCAAATTCTCTATCATATTTAGCTAAAATTTCCTCAGATTTTTCTTCATCAAATTGGATATCTTCAAGACATGATTCCAAGTCATTTGTTTCACTTTCTTTCCTTTCTTCTTTTAATTCAGCTTTTGCTTGATATAAAATCTCATCATATTTATTATCCATAAGTTTACCTCCTCATAAGGAATTGGTATATATGTTTATGACTATGGTAACATAATGCTATTGTTTATAAATAAATGGATTATCCATATACATTATTAAAGTCGAGGATTATACCTCGACCAAATCCTGAACATTAATCAATTGGTTTGATTTCGTCAGGTATATCTAAGCCTTTTTCTAGATAATATTTATATGCACCTTTGTGCAATGGAGTTGTAATACCTTCTAAAATAACTTGTAAATTACCTCCTGCTATCTCATCTGCTAACCACTTTGCAGCATTATGTGCCGTAGCTACTTCAGCAGTATGTTCTGCCCATACTTTAGTTATTTCGTAAACCATATCCTCTGATAGGTCTGGGCTACAATACAGTGCTGCTTGACAGTTTATAGTTTTTACATCCTCTGTATTACCATAAGTACCTGCAGGTATATAATATTGGCTGAAAAATGGATGTTTAGCTTTTAGTTTTGCAAATAAATCATCACTGATTTCGATAATATTAATTTCCCTTGTCGTTAATATCTCTTCTATTGCTGCAGCTGGTACACTTAATACATTAAAAGCAGCATCTAATTGACCATCTTGCATCTTACTGGCGGCATCACCAAATCCATCTGAATTAGCTTTTACATCATCAAAGGTTAAACCTGCCTCAGCAAAAACAGCTTCTGTTAAAACAACAGTTCCACTACCTACAGGACCCACTGCAACCCTCTTTCCTTTAACATCTTCCAGGTTAACAATTCCACTTTCCTTTAATGCGACTCCTTGATAAACCTCTGGATAGACAACCCCGATTGTTCTAAAGTTCTGAGTTTTCTTATCAAAGGCTCCAACACCATTCCACGCATTATCTGCTATATTATTCATGGAAATTCCTAGTTCTACTTCCCCTGCATTAAGTCTATTGATGTTTTCTACAGAAGCACCACTTGGTTGACTGGTAACTTGAATATTGTCTAAATAATCTGTCCAAGTATTAGCCATGGCCCCTCCAAGGGCGAAATAGGTTCCACCTGTTGAACCAGTTAATATGGTAATTTGCTGTTTTGTCTTAGGTGGATCCTTTTCTCCCACTTCCTCTTCTCCTTCACCCTCACCTTCCTTACCGATTTCATCAGAAGAGCCACAGCCTACTAATACAAGGCTTAACATTAAAATTGCCACTAAAAGAAATACTAAATATTTTTTCATAGTTTCCCCCTTTTAAATTTATATTTTGGCAATTAATCACCAAAATTTATATCAGCATCCTTGTTGGGATACTGTATTATTTCCCCTTCCCAGGTCCTTATAGTAACAGTATCTCTGCCCTGTGAGATTGAGTATTGTGGCAACATTGGTGTTTTACCCTTACCCCCTGGTGCATTGATGATAAAAGTAGGGATTGCAAGACCAGAGGTGTATCCTCTTAAATATTCCATTATTTCTATACCAATATCTACACTAGTTCTAAAATGCATAGTACCAATAACTCCCTTAGCGTGGAAAATATAGTATGGTTTAACTCTACATTTAAGCAATTCATGGTTAAGTTTTTTCATAACAAAGGGATTGTCATTTATTCCCCTCAATAATACCGCTTGATTGCCTAATTGGATTCCTGCATTTGCAAGCATCTCACAAGCCTTTTTAGATTCCTCTGTTACTTCAATAGGATTGTTACATTGGATATTTACATATAGTGGATGGTGTTTACTAAGCATATGGCAAAATTCTGGCGTTATTCTTTGAGGTAGTGTAATAGGCATTCTAGAACCTAAACGTTTAATCTCTAAATGTGGAATTTTATCTAATTCGCCTAATAACCAGTCTATTGTTTCGTCTGAAAGTGTAAATGGATCCCCTCCTGTTATCAAAACATCCCTAATTTCTTGAGTATTAGCTATATAATCAATTGCTTCTTGTAAATGCTCTTTAGATTGTGGAGCATCTATTTCTCCTATATTTCTTCTTCTTTGACAATGCCTACAATACATAGCACATTGATTAGTTACATTAATAATTAGTCTGTCAGGATATCTTCGAGTAATACAGGTGGCAGGATTTGTAAACTCCTCTGCCATAGGGTCCGGCTCCCCTATTCCTTCTTCTAATTCTAAACCAATAGGGATAGATTGTAAGAAAGTTGGGTCATTATAATGATTTCCTTCTGGATTAATTAGTGATAAAAAATATGGTGATATGGCCCATCTGAATTTTTTCCCTACAGCATCGATTTCTAATTTTTGCTTTTCATTTAAATTTATAAATTCAGCTAGCTTGTCTGAATCTACTATTCTATTTCTAATTTGCCAGTGCCAATTATTCCATTCTTCCTCATTTGCATTTAGTTTTTCTTTAATTTTTTTTTGTCTATCTTTTATTTCATCAGTTAAATATAAACCACAACGAATTTCTTTAATTGCCTCTAAATATGGTTCAATGCGAGTTTTTAAAATATCTGCCCTTTCAAGTGAAATTTGTCTAGAAATTTCATTCACCATATAAATAATCCTCCTTAATAAAAATTATTGTCTTTATATGAATATATGGTTGGCCAAAAATAATATTACTTTTATTTCTTTAATTTTTTAGAAAAATACTTAAAAATTGTTAATACCTATGGAAAAAATATAAAAAATTGCATACTACACCAAGTCAGGAAACCCTATGTTTCCTTTTACTATTCTTATTCAGACTAAATACCTCCTAAAGTCGTAGGGAAGGTTATCCTACAACCCCTATTTTTTATCTGCTACTCTAATAAAAAAAACACCTGTAATAAACAAGTGTTTTAAGTCTTATGAGTATATCTATAAGCCGAGTTCTGTCTGGAATGGTCATCTATCTACTTCTATTGTCACCAATAGAATCTAGCAACCTACCACGGGAAAGCAACGGGCCGTCGCCATGAATATCCCTACTTGGTCTTGCTCCGAATGGGGTTTACATAGCCGATTAGTCACCTTATCGCTGGTGAGCTCTTACCTCACCTTTCCATCCTTACCCAACACTAAAATTAATGTTAGGCGGTATATTTCTGTTGCACTATCCTTAGAGTCGCCTCCACTGGGAATTACCCAGCATTCTGCCCTATGGAGCTCGGACTTTCCTCATACACAATCATTAACGGATTGTGTATGCGACCATTCGATATACTCATATTTATTATTAAATTTTAATGGAACTAAATATTAACATGGATTATAGCCTTTGTCAAAAGGATTATCTTGGAAGTTGTTGTAAAAATAGTTCTTATTTCATATATAATATTCTACCACAATTTTCACAGGTATATAGACCTGGATTTTCCTTTATTTCATTTAAAAGTATAATAGAAATGTTCATATTGCAACCTGTGCACAATCCTTTATTTATTAAAGCTACAGGGAATTTTATACTCTTTTCTAAGTTTCTATAGTCTAACATATATTTATTTTCTATTTTTTCCTTTATATTGTCAAGCTTAATTATCAACTTATTTTTTTCCAATTGTATATTTTTATTTTCTAAGTCATATTGCTTTTTATCCTTTTTATACTCCTTTTGTATCTTTATTGCCTTCTCATTTAAATCTTTGATATCTTTTTCCATAGCTTCTTTTGTTTCCATTTTTTCTAAAATATCTATTTCTAAACTATCAACTTCAGCTTTAAAATTCTCTAAATCTTTCTCCATCTTTGAAAGTACTATGGATTTGCTTACACTTCCATTGTAAATTCTATCCTGTAATTCTTTTATTTCATGGTTTAAATTTTTATTTTTTAAATTTTTTCTGATAAGACTGTTTTCCATTTCTTTAATTTTTTCTTCCATGATTGTTATTTCTTTTCTTAATCTTTTATAATTAGATTTCAATGATTTTAACCTATCCTTGATTGTTTTCAAGCTTTCTTCTTTTTCAATCTCATGTATTTTCTTTTCTAGATTTTGGAGCTCCCATAAATAAGCAATATTTTTCTCCATGTATTAATTCCTCCTTAATTTATTTTAAGATTGTGTACTAGTAGTTCACTATGTCAGTTGCTATACAATCTGAGTGCTTCCCTTACATCCGTAGAGAAGATTTCCCTACACCAATATTTCTTTTTTTATAAAATATCCTTTATTAAGAAAAAAGAAAATAGGCAAAAAGCGCCTATTCTCAATTCCATTCTATAAAATCCTTATTTGTTTTTGATGTGATTATTTTAATATCTTTATTTAATATAGTTATCTCTTTATTTAAGTATTTTTTCAATTCTTCCATAATAATAATCTCAGTGGCAAAATGACCTGCATCTACAACTAGAATATTCAGTTCTTTAGCAAATTGAGCATCATGATATTTGATATCACCAGTGATAAAAGCATCTGCACCTAACAGAGCTGCCCGGTGGATAAGTTCTCCACCACTACCAGTACAAAGAGCAACCTTGCTTATATATTCTTTTTTTACGCCGCCCACTCTTATATGTGATAAATTTAGCAACTCCTTAATTACTCCTATAAAATCATTATAAGATAAAACTTTATCCAGTTTTCCTATTCTACCTAATCCATAGGAATATCCCGTATTTTTTAAAGGATATATATCATATGCAACTTCTTCGTAGGGATGGGAACTAGTAATAGCCTTAATAGTTTTTGCTAAATTCTCTTCTGTTACAATAGTTTCCATCCGATATTCTTCCACCTTTTCTATCTTGCCCTTTTCTCCTATAAAAGAATTTGAGCCTTCTAAAGGCTTAAATGTTCCAATCCCTAAAGTTGAAAAGGTACAATGGCTATAATTTCCTATCCATCCTGCTCCAGCATCCCCTATGGCGCCTCTAATCTTATGTTCAAAACCTTTAGGAATAAATACAACAATTTTAAATAACATTTCCTTATCCGTAGGTAAAAGTAGTTCTACTTTCTTTAATCTTAATTTTTTTGATAGCATGTCATTAAGTCCATTTTTTGCTTTGTCTAAATTTGTATGGGCAGTATATAAATTAATATCATTTTTTATTATTTTTTTAATTAATTTACCAGAAGCTAAATCTGTTCTTATGCTTTTTAATGGCTTAAATATAAAAGGATGATGGGTAACAATCATATCTACTTTATTATCAATGGCTTCCTCCACCACCTCTTCTGTTAAATCTAAGGAGATTAATATCTTTTCAACTTCTACCTCTGGATCACCAATTTGCAAACCAATATTGTCCCATTCTTCTGCTAAACTTTTAGGAGCTAGCCTTTCAATAATTTCAATAATTGTTTGGCACTTTATAGACATTTCTCCACCTCCTTTAAAGCTAACAATTTATCATTACATTCCTTTATCTTAAATTGTGCATTATAGCTATTTTTACCTGTACATGATTCTATAATTTTTACTAATTCATTCTTCTTTAACTTAATTAAAAAAGGTAGAAGGGGATGTTTTTTTTCTATCAAGGGTTTTCCTATATCATAATATATATCATTTTCAACTTTTTGTTTACCATGTTTTGCAATAATTATTTCATAAATCCTATTTTTTTCCTGAGCAAGGTCTTCATCTATTATCATAAATTGGTTTTCTATTAAATATTTTCGCAATTCAGCTTGGGCAATCATCGGTTGTAAAACAAAACTATTTATACTTTTTGCTATTTTTTTGGAGGAGTCAAGAATATCCTTTATTAATAATCCTCCCATACCAGCAATAATAGTCGTATCCACTTCATAAGGCTTTATTGGTTCTAGTCCATTTCCCTGCCTAATTTGAATTTTCTCTTCCAATCCTGCCCATTCAATTTGTTTCTTTGCTGTTTTTAATGGTCCTCCATTTATATCAGTAGCAATGGCCATATTAACAATGTTTTTTTTAATAAGATAAATTGGCACATATCCATGGTCTGTTCCTATATCACAGCATTTATTGCTCCTAGGAACGTTATTTGCAATAGTTTGAAGTCTTGGTGATAATTTCATGACTATACCTCTATTAAAACATTTCTATAATTAGATTTTTCAAATCCGAATATGAACCTCTATAATCAAAATTATTTGGGGGAGTTTTTTCCCTATGTATCATTTGATCTTCTAGTAAAAATGTGGTTATGCCCAAACTTTTTGCAATCATATCCTCCTGAACATCATTTCCCACCATAATACACTCCTCAGGATTTCTTCCTATTATATCCAAAATCTCTTCATAGTATTGAATTTGTGGTTTACATGCATGCATTATTTCATAGGATGTAATTAGATTAAAGTCTTCTTCCTTTAAACCAGCCCATTCTATCCTGTGTAAAATAGCCATTCTAGGAAATAATGGATTAGTTGCTAATACTAAATTATAATTTTTGCTTTTTAATATATCCACAATCTCCTTGACTGCTGGGATAGGAGAGGTAGCCACTTCTACCTTTAAAAAATCTGTATTATAAAATTCATCAAATATTGGTAATAATTCATCAAATCTTTTTTTTGTAATCTTACTGAAGTGATTGGAGAATACCTCCATATTTGTAAAGTTACTATCTATATTATTAATCATATGATTAGTAGATTGCCATATATATTCTATTGTCTTTTCTGGTGGAATATGTTCCTTTAGCCTGTTAGATAATTGACTAAAATATATTTCCATAAACTTGTCCATATCTAGAGGTAATAATGTACCATCTAAGTCAAATAAAAATGTGTTTATCATTGATACACTCCTAATGTTTTAAATAGATTATATCATAGATTTATTAGCATTGTTTTGTTATATTGGGGAAATATAAATTTTAAGGAGGTGAGAAGTTTGAAAAATAAGAAAAATCAAATTATTAAGGATAATCATGATATTAAAACCTATGATAGTTTTTCCTGGGGTGGAGATACCGTAAAATGGGAGGAAAAATCCGAGGACATTGCAATAAAGCTAGAAAGCTATAAAAGGCAGAAAAAATATAAACTAAAATAAGTCAGATATTTACTGACTTATTAGCGATTTTATATTATATTTTGAAATGGTGGGCCTTCAGGGACTCGAACCCCGGACCGACCGGTTATGAGCCGGTTGCTCTAACCAGCTGAGCTAAAGGCCCAAAATATGGCTCCTCAGACTGGGCTCGAACCAGTAACCTACCGGTTAACAGCCGGTTGCTCCACCATTGAGCTACTGAGGAATGAAAATCACATATTATATTATACTATTTAGAACAAATAAGTCAATGTAAATTTATTCAAAATTTATAAAAATATTTTTCAAGGATTCTCTATTCTTTATTATGATTTTTCTATGACCTTTTAGTTCTATCCAACCTTTACTTTGAAATTGGGATAGTTTTCGACTAAGGGTCTCCTGACTCATCCCTATATAGGAAGCTAAATCTTTTTTACTAATTGTAAGATTTACGATATCTTTTTTATCTGCCATTTCTAACAATATTTGAGCAATCCTTTTTTCAACGCTATATAATCCTATAGATTCCATTAACTTTTCTGTTTTTTCTAAGCGTTTACCTAATTCCTCCATTATTTTAAAGGCAATACTTGGCTTTTTATCTATAATTTTTTTAATACTTGGTCCATTAACTATACACATAGTGGTGTCTTCTAAAGCTTCTACATTATTAGTAGACACAGACTTTGTAATAATAGAGAGTTCTTCTATAAAATCTCCCTCTGATAATATTCTAATTATTTGTTCCTTTCCATTTTCTGATATCTTTGTTACTTTCACCTTACCTTTATTAATAATATATAAGTTTTCAATTATATCTCCTACAAAATATATTATTTCTCCTTTTTTATAATCTTTATGAATAATTGTCTTATATATTTCGCACATTTCTTCATCAGATAAGTTTGAAAATATTGGAACTTTCTTTACACAATAATCATTTTGGTGCATGCAACATCTTACAAGAGTCATAGGTATACCCCTTTCAAAGTAAATAATCAGACTAATTTAATCAAGATAGTCTTTTAGCTTTTTACTTCTACTTGGATGCCTTAATTTTCTTAATGCCTTAGCTTCTATTTGTCTAATTCTTTCCCTAGTGACATTAAACTCCTTTCCTACTTCTTCTAGAGTCCTTGCTTTACCATCATCTAATCCAAAGCGCAACCTTAATACTTTTTCTTCCCTAGGAGTCAAGGTATCTAAAACATCTAATAATTGTTCTTTAAGTAGGGTAAAAGCTGCTGATTCTGCTGGGGCAGGAGCATCTTCATCTGGAATAAAATCACCTAAATGACTATCTTCTTCCTCCCCTATTGGGGTTTCTAAAGAAACCGGTTCTTGAGCAATTTTTAAAATTTCTCTAACCTTTTCAACAGTTAGACCCATCTCCTCTGCAATTTCTTCTGGGCTGGGCTCCCTGCCTAATTCCTGTAATAATTGTCTAGATACCCTAATTAGTTTATTTATTGTCTCTACCATGTGGACAGGAATACGAATAGTTCTTGCTTGATCCGCTATAGCCCTAGTAATAGCTTGTCTAATCCACCAAGTAGCATAGGTGCTAAATTTAAATCCTTTTCTATAGTTAAACTTTTCTACGGCTTTAATTAACCCTAGGTTACCCTCTTGTATCAAATCTAAAAATAGCATTCCCCTACCTACATAGCGCTTTGCTATACTTACAACTAATCTGAGATTAGCTTCTGCTAGTTTTCTACTAGCAGCTTCATCACCTGCTTCCATTCGCATTGCCAGATCTATTTCTTCTTCTGCCGTTAACAATGGAACCTTTCCTATTTCTTTTAGATACATTCTAACAGGATCATCTATATTTATTCCTTCAGGAACATCAATATCTAGTTTGTCCTTATCTTCATCTTCCTGATCCTGTTCTTCTGTAACCTCTATTCCATTGTCCTCAAAAACTTCATACATAGATTCAATTTGTTCTGGACTTAAATCTACATCTTCTAAAAAATCCATTACTTCCTTATATGTTAATGAACCATTTTTCTTACCCTTTTCAAACAACTCCTTGATTCTTTTATCCTTTAAATCAATACTTACTTTACTCAAGGTAGATTACCTCCCTTCTATTTCCCTTTAAGTCTTTCTAGTTTTCTTTTTAATTCAACAAGCTCTATATAAGTTTCATTAGATTTTTCAATATCAACATTACCTTTCTCATTCATAATTTTTATATCTTTATTTAACTTGTCTATTTTATTTTGCAACTTATGAATTTCTATGGTATTTATATACTCCAAGATATTTTTATTAATTAACTCTTTACTATAGTTTTTTGAAAATATTTCAGAGACTACCCTTCCCTCTTGAACACTATTAAATATATTTAATAGTTGGGCTGGTATTACCATTTCTTTTTTATTCATTTTATTATATATTATCTCTCCTATTGCTCTATGGATATCTAAAGAAAAGTCTTTCCAATCAATTAGTTTCTTAACCTTATTAAAAACCTGCATATCCTGTGATATTGCATAAAGTAAATTTTCTTCCGCCAATATAAGGGCACTTTTTTTTCTGTTTGAATTTATTTTATATTCAATAGTATTCCTATTATTTCCAATCCTATTCTTTTGAGCACTTGTCTTGTATTTGATTTGCCTTTTCTTATGACTATAAACTTCAGATTTTATAGCTGACTCGTAGATACCAGTTTCTTTTGAAATTTTTTGAATATATGCATCAATTTCTATCTCACTTTTAATATTTTTTAATATTTCAGCTATTTCTTTAGAAAAATCTATTTTACCTTCGGTGCTATTTAAGTCATATTTTTCTCTGGCCAATTTTATCTTATATTCCACCATAGGTAATGCCTTTTTTATTTGAAGCAAAAATCCTGTCAAACCAAACTTATTAATATAGTCATCTGGGTCCATTCCTTTAGGCAATATTAACACTTTTATTTTACACTCAAAAGGAATTAATACTTCAATAGCTCTTAATGTAGCCTGTCTCCCAGCATCGTCGCCATCATAAGCTAAGATTATTTCCTCTGCATATCTACTTAATATCTTCCCCTGTTCTTTGGTTAAAGCTGTTCCTAGTGATGCTACTACATTATCTAATCCATGTTCATATAATGAAATAACATCCATATATCCTTCTGCGATTATAATTTGACCATCTTTTATATTATTTTTTGCTTTATTTAAACCATATAGATTGTTGCCTTTAGAAAAAATTATTGTTTCTGGAGAATTTATATATTTGGGTAATGTTTTATCTAGCACTCTTCCCCCAAAGGCTATTATTTTATTAGTAAGATTAAATACAGGAAAAATCAACCTATTTCTAAAGCGATCATAATATTCACTATCTTGTGTCTTCTTGGGTATTACCAATCCTGATTTGCTTATATCTTCTTTAGAATAATTTTTATTTAATAAAAATTGATATAATCCCTCCCAGTCTTCTAAAGCATATCCTAATCCAAACTTCACAATGGTATTACTAGATATCCCCCTAGAGTT
>DUPX01000096.1 GCA_012838085.1 Eubacteriaceae bacterium | reverse complement strand
TAGCAAATAATTGTATTTTCCCTTTTCACTAAAAAGAATTTGTGTCTCATGGATAATCTTCTTGTTATACTACTAGCCTTTTCTCCCGTAATATCCATAATAAGTTTTAAACCATTAATAGATACTTCCTCCAAAATATAAGAAGTTTGTGAATGATTCTTTATATTTATTTTTTTTAATTTACCATATAGAATATTACATTCTTCATTTCTATATAAGGGGCTTATTATTTTCAATAAAAGATAGTGTGCACCTTTTCTCTGGGCCTTTTTTAGATTCTGTAATATATTTTCCCTGGAAAATTTGAATTTAAGTTTTCCTAAGGTGTATTTTTTAAAATTCAAAATACTTTTATTGCTTTTTAAAGTCCTTCTTATATCTGATATAAACTTATTCTTCTTATATATTAGCCTAGGTATAAATTTGCTATTATGAAAGATAATGGTTTTTATATTTGCAACATTATCTGCCCAAATCCCCTTATAAGGTTCATAACCTGCTCCAAAATCAAATATATTAATATCATTTTTAGAACATTCCTTGATTTTTTCCCTTAAAATTAATTCTCCCGGACTAAACAAATAGAAATCATCATCATGGGCAATTCTATAAAAAATATAACGCCCCCTACAGGTAAACCCGTATATAAAGGCAATTATTTTTTTATTTAGAGATATTATGTCAATTGTTGTGCTGAAAGAGTAATTGTTGGTATTTTTATACAGGTCCCCAAAAAATAATTTTGTCTTCCCCTTTGAGAATTCACTATTACCTATTTTCTTTTGCCACCTTTTATCATGGATAGCAAAAACCTCCTCTAGATCTTGGGGATTCAGTTTTTCATATTTTAACTCTCCTAAATTATATAATCTTTTTTCCTTTCTTCGCATGGTCCTTAGGGTTTTACTACTAAAATGCTTTTTAATATAGCTGGAAAAATCATTATTAATATTTTGATAACAACACGATAGCGTGTATGTGAAAAATGGTATTTTTCTTTCATGTAAATAATGGTTAATTACTTTATGACTTGTGCTTTCTTCAAATAATCCAAAAAAGTTATATAAATATTTTCCAGGTAATTGAAAAAGAAAATCCATAACAAGTAAAATAGCTTTTTCTTTATATTTATTCCGTATAATGATGTCCATATAGCTGGCATGGGGTTTCCCTACAAATGTCAATTCCTTGTATCCCCATTTTTTAGTTATCATAAATGGGCAAAAACCTATAATAGTATTGCTGTCCTTTAGAACAATAACAAATAACTCATGGTGTTTTCCAAAGTAGTGCCACCAGGATATAACCCAATCCAGCTCTATAAATGGATTTTCATTAGACTGGTCATGAAGTATTTCCTGCCATTTATCTTTATATAATCTTAATTTTTCAATATCTTTAACTATTTCTATATCCACAAATTTTCCCACCTTTATATCAAATAATCCTTTTTTTCATTAATTATAGAGAGGTTTAATCCTACAAAAAGCCAGAAATGTCTCCAGTGTAGGGTGTCAATTACTAAGCTATTTACCAAAATTCCTATAAGAATTGAAATAAAAAGGGAACCCCTGCTGTCATCTATTAAATGAAGTTGGAATAGTTTTTGTAAAATATATAAAAAGAAAAATAATAAAAATACAAAAGCTAATATCCCATTTTCTAACATTAATCTTATATAAAGATTATGAGCAGATAACTTCATTCCCATTTTCTTTAATACCAGTAATTCATAGTGACCAGGTCCATACCCAAACATTTTTTTAGTGGCTAGGGATAAACCAACTTTTTGTGATGTAAATCTATCTCCATCATAGCCCTGCAATGTACTTCTACTAATGAAAAATTCCCTTAATTCCTCGTTAAAGGCATACTGCCAAATAAAGTAACTACATAAAATAATTATTAAAAAAATAATAATGATTTTTTTTATGGGATATTTTTTTAAATTTAAAATGTAATAAGTTAATATAGAAACTAGTAAATTTGCCCAGGCCCCCCTTGAAAAACTAAAGGTAATTCCCATAATAACTAATCCTAGAGAAAGGATATATAAAATTATGTGATCGCCAAAAATCTTTCTTGCTTTCCCATCCCATAATAATATTATGACACTGGGTACTAGAAAAGGGCCAAACACATTGGGATCCTTGAATAAACCCTGCATTCTATATTTATCGTACATCAGGATATGAGAAAAGTAACCCATATAACCTATGAGCCCCAATAGAGCTGAAAAAACTGTGCTTACAATATAAGCACGAAATATATTAATCCACCTTTCCTCTTTAAGATATATATAGAAGAAAAATGCAAACACTAATAGATATAGAGTAATAGTAAAGTATTTTATCCCCTGATAGTGGTCTTGCATATTATACATACCTAGTAGATTTATAATTAAAAAACCTGCTATTAATATAATGGAATAAAACTGTTCCCTTAGTTTTTCTAATTTTAGTTCTCCATTTACCAATCCAAATAATAATAGCAAAATAAAAGATATATCTGCTGGAGAGGGTTCAAATAGTGCTATAGGCAAGAGTATAATATTTAGAATTACTATATAGTCATATTTTACCTTTAATATTATGATAAATAAGGCTGATAGAACACCTAAAATAATAACCATTAGAAATTTATAGTTCCATAAGGATAGAGTCCAATAGCACATCCAGTTATGGAGGAAATAACTGTGCTGCCCATTGATTCTTTTTATACATCCTTTTTTGATTATACATAACCAATCCCTTCATATATATTTCGATATTCTTCAATCATTCTTTCCTTTGAAAAATATTGATAGGCAACTTTTTGTCCTTTTTCTCCAAAGATAGTCATTGTCTCTTTACTATCTATCAAGCCTTTAATAAGATCAACTGCCTTATTTACATCTAGAACATCTAGCAAATAGCCAATTTCCCATTTACCAATTAATTCTGAAATTCCCCCTACATTGGAAGCAATAATGGGTTTCCCCCCAAACATGGCTTCTAAGATTACTAAGGGTAGGCCCTCCCATTTGGAAAATAGTGTAACTACATCCATATCATTAAGCAACTCCCTAGCATCTGGACGGGTGCCTAATAAATATACATCTCTATTTAGTCCTAACTCTTCTATTAATTTTTCACAATCTCCCCGTAGAGGCCCATCTCCTATTATCACTAACTTAATATTATAATTTGGATTTTGTTCCTTTAATCTATGAAAAACTTGAATGGTAAAAAGGGGATCCTTAGGTATCCTCAATCTCATAATAGTTCCAATGATAATAGTATCCTTATCAATCTCTAATTCATTTCTAAGCTTCATCTTTTTATTTAGGGGAGGAGATATCCCATTATAAATAATTGAAGTTTTTTTAGGATTTATCCATCTATTTTTTATACCTATTTCTTGATGTTGTTTTGATACACAAATAATATGGTGAGATAATCTTTTTGTTATCCTCTCTACCAAACCTAAAATTTTTTGTAGCAACCATGGTTGATAGCTATTAATTCCCCAACCATGAACAGTAAATAAAATCCTTTTATTTCTTGCCAACCATGCTGCCCATCTTCCAACTATACCCATCTTAGAACTGTGAAAATGAGTAATATCATAATTCCCTAATTTTATTATCTTATAAAGACTTAATAATGTTTTTAGATCATTAAGGGGAGATATTTCTCTTCTTAAGGAGTACAGAGTGATAATCTTCACCTTATTACTATCTCTCTCTTTGTTTAAGTTCTTAACCCATTCAATTAGTTCCCCACAGGGATAGGTTACTAATGTGATTTCATATACCCTCTCAGGTAAAGATTTAATAATATCATATACTACTTTTTGTGCACCCCCCATTTCAGATAGGGTAACACCTAAAAGTAGAGAAATTTTATTGGTTGTCATTGCATTTCTCCTCCCTGGATTTTGAACACCTATATAGGATAAAGATGGTTAGTAAGGCAACTATTATCATCCCACTAGTATAGGTTCTTGTTAAATAAATAATAATTCCCACTAATAAAGCTATTATTGAAAGGGAGTTCATATAGAAAAGAATTGAATAATGGTCTAATCCAATTGCCTTCAACCTATGATGAAAATGGTTATTATCTGCCACGAATATACTTTTTTTTATTTTTATTCTTTTACAAATTACAAACAACATATCAAAAATTGGTATCCCTAAGAATAATATGGGAATGCTAATAGCCAAAGGATTTTTTAATTGCTGAAAATTTAAAATTGAAAGTATACTTAGTATAAATCCTAAAAATGTACTACCAGCATCCCCCATAAAAATACGGGCAGGATATATATTATATGGGAAAAACCCTAATATTGATCCTATTAATGATAGGGATATATAAGCTATTACTTCATTGCCTTCCATAAATCCTAAGAATAGAAATCCTATTACAGGTCAAAAAACAATATTAAT
>DUPX01000095.1 GCA_012838085.1 Eubacteriaceae bacterium | reverse complement strand
TTCTTCCTAATATCATCTTTTCAATTTTACTTTTCCTATTATTATGTTGTATATTTATACTATAACAATAATTCTTTATGGAGGTATATTATGAAATCTGATTCTTTATATGTAATGTATGGAAATAATGATAAAGAAATGATTCTAGAAATATTAAATACTATCAATTTATCTGCTGATATTCCTGATAAGAATTCATTAATAGGCATTAAACCTAATCTAGTCCTTGCTAAGCCTTCTGAATCTGGTGCCACCACCTCACCCCAGTTGGTGGAAGGAGTTATAGAATATTTAAAAAATAATGGTTTTAAAAATATTATTATATTAGAAGGATCATGGGTAGGGGCTAGAACATCAAAGGCTTTTGATGTTTGTGGCTATAGCAGCTTATCTAAAAAGTATGGAGTTCCGTTAGTGGATTTACAAAAAGATAGGTCCGTAAGTTTTAAGGTAGAGGATAGCCATATTTCTGTTTGTGAAAAAATGACAAAATTGGACTATTTAATAAATATGCCTGTTTTAAAGGGCCATTGTCAAACCAGCATAACCTGTGCCCTAAAAAATATGAAAGGCTGTATTCCAAATAAAGAAAAAAGACGTTTCCATACCATGGGTCTCCACAAACCTATTGGATATTTAAATACAATTATTAAACAAGATCTAATAATTGTAGATGGTATCATAGGTGATTTAAACTTTGAAGAGGGTGGAAATCCTGTACAGATGAATAGGATTATTGTGGGTAAGGACCCTGTAATGGTGGATAGCTATGTAGCCCAACTTTTGGGTTATAATATTGAAGACATACCTTATATTGAAATTTCTGAACAGCTAAAGGTGGGAAAAAGGCTCTTATCCGATGAAAATATCATTGAATTAAATAAGGATAATGACCCAATGACCATACCAAAGAGTAGATTAGTTCAAAGGTTGGGAAATTATGTTGAAGATAATATGGCCTGTTCTGCTTGTTATGGCAGTTTAATTCATGCCCTGGATAGGCTGGATGATATAGGATATTTATCCAGAATAAAGAATAAAATTTATATTGGTCAAGGCTTTAAAGGAAAAGAAATCAAAGGGGTAGGCATAGGAATATGTACTAAAGGGTGTGAAACATATCTTACAGGTTGTCCACCAAAGGCCAATGATATTATAGACTTTTTAAAAAAGGAGTTTTAGAATAATCATTTTTTTATAATATCTAAAGAATAGCCTTTGCAGTATATTAAGGCTATTCTTTGTTATTTCCCCTATAGATGGAGGGGATTGTATTCACCATAGCAGTCTATACAGAGTTTTTTGTCTTCCCTAATCCTTATCCAATGCGCACCAGTGGTTTCACCACAGCTTTCACAGACATATGAGTCAAATAATTGGGCGGTACGAGGTAGAGGTATTTTAGTATCCATAATATCAAACATTTCCTTTGGTTCTAATCCTTGGTAGTATTCTAAACTTTCCTTCCTGGTCATATACCTAGGCCTTCTTTTTAACATCATTCTTATAGATTGACCTGTTTTTCTATTATAGAATGAAAAGGCTTGTTTCCCTACCATGTGAAATAATAGATTTCCTTTACCTATGCTACAGCCTAATATTACCTGAATGGCATCCACACCGCAGGCATTATTTTCAGCAATACAGACCACCTGTTCATCTGGTGAAAAGGAGAGGTTAAGCAATTCTATAGCATAGAGTGCTGCCTTATATCCAATAGTCAATCCACCACATTGATGGCCATGAAATTCTACACTTTTTTGCCAAAGTTGTTCTTTATCCATATATTTACCTCCTAAACTAATTTATAAAACAAATAATTCCAATTGCTAATTAGGGACAATCACCTTCCAATTTTTATGACTTACTATTTCTGCTTCCATTCTATAAACATCTTTTATTGCCTTTGGGGTTATGGTTTCTATTCCACCAAAGGAATACACCTTTCCATCCTTTAAAAAAAGATATTTGTCACAATAGCGCATTGCCAAATTTAAATCATGGATTACTATTAATATGGAAATATTATGATTTTCTGCAACTTTCTTTAAAATTTCCAACACTTCATGTTTATTGTAGGGGTCTAAATTACTGGTAGGTTCATCTAATAGTAAGAATCTTGGCTGTTGGGCAAGAGCCCTAGCTATCATCACCTTTTGAGCTTCCCCACCAGAAAGTTGGGAAATTTTCCGTAGGGTAAACTCTGATAGTCCCATTTCATCTAGAATATCACCTACTATATTATAATCCTCCCTTGTAGCATTCCATTTAATATAGGGTTTCCTACCTAGAAGTATAAAGTCGAAAACCGTCATATCGGAGCTTTCATTATTTTGTGGAACATAGGCAATATATTTTGCCATTTTATTTCTAGACATTTTAAATATATCTTTACCGTCTATATACACCCTCCCAGTCTGCCCTTGATGAATACCACCAATACATTTTATCAGGGTGCTTTTCCCTGCTCCATTGTTCCCTAATATGCCTACACATTGTCCTTTTTCCACATCAAAATCTATTTTGTCTAAAACCATATTTAATGATCCTTTATAGGTAAATGAGATATTTCGAATATTAACCATATTTTTCTCCCTTCTTAAAAAGTATTATAAGAAATATGGGTGCCCCTAAAAAGGATGTTATTGCCCCAATTGGCAAAATAACCGGTGCAATTATTGTCCTGCCAAAGGTGTCTGATAATATCAAGAGTAGGGAACCTAGGACTGCTGAACTGGGTATAAGATATCGATAATCATTGCCCACAAAACGCCGCATTATATGGGGTGCAATTAGCCCTACAAAATTTATTATTCCCACAAAGGAAACAGCCACTGCAGTTGTAAAAGAACATATGGTTAGGCTTATCAGCATAGTCAGTCTGGTATTAACCCCTAAACTTTTAGCCAGGTCCTCCCCACTTTCCATAGCATTGTAATTCCAACTATTAAAAATATAGTAAAGAATTGCTACTATAAAGACTATTAAGAGTATAAGGAGTTCTTTCCAATTAGTAGCCCCTAGATTCCCAAAGGTCCAAAAGACAATAGCACCAATTTTAGTCTCATCAGCAAAATACTGCAATAGGGTACTGCCCCCGGTAAAAAGTGTGCTAAGGGCAACTCCAGCCAATATTATTCCATTAGGCCCTATATCCTTTTTTATTCGGGATATGGCAATAACTACTATTGTAGATATAAAACCACCTATAAAGGCACAAAGGGTAACTATATAGAAGTTGCTTATGGTAATAATTTCAGCTGCAGATGGAGAATTTATTACCCCTCCTGAAAAAACTACAATTCCTATTGCGGCTCCAAAGGCTGCCCCCTGGGACACTCCTAGGGTAGTTGCAGATGCTAGAGGATTTCTAAGGACACATTGCATAATTGCCCCTGATGTTGCTAGTATAGCACCCACTAAAATTGCCCCAATAATTCGGGGTAATCTTATACCCATAATGACCACTTGAAATTGTTCTGAACTTCCCTTACCAAAGATGGTTTTAATTATTTCCCTTATTGGAATGGGAATGGACCCCATCCCTGTTGCATAAAGGCCAATGATAATAGTAGCTATAATAGCAATTATCAATACAAGACGTTTTCTGCCTATATATTTTTGATATTTTAATTTTTCTTTGGTGTCCATTTTATTCTCCTAATATTACTTTTTTATATCCCACATCCTCTTTTTCTAAGATGGAAAGATAGTCTGATTTATTTAAGAATAATTCAAATATTTCCGCTGTCTTTTTTTCAAATTCTATATCATCAAAGGCCTCTGGATATAATAAGGCACCCACATAATAAGCCGTTACTAAGGGTATTTCCACATTTGACCAATGCCAAGTGGAATTAGGCCATTGGTATAGTTGTCCTTCCTTTACCGCCTTTAATTGATGAAAAAAGGTAGGGTCTTCTGAATAGTCCATATTTACCAGTTCCATACTGCTGGCATCAAAGAATATCATATCTGGATCCCAGGCCAATAACTGCTCCCGATCCACCATTAGCCCTGTAGAAATATCTGATATATCCTTTGCCACATCCTTAGCATGAAGAATTTCAAAAACAGGATATTTGGCATAGATCCCATCAATACTATGGCTACCTTTAAAGGTGGCACCTGCAGCTAATACATTTGGTTTGTTTTCATTAGCAATTTGTGATGTTCTTTTTTTTATATCCTCTAAAGAGCTATTTATAAATTTGATAATAGTTTCTGCCCGCTCAGACACACCACAGGCCTCTCCTATAATTCTTAAGGTGTTATTGTATTCCTCTGAGAACAGTGGGGGTGTTGATACTGAAACCACTGGAATTCCGGTTTGGCTTTGTATATTGTTAGCCACTTCCTTTTCATAGTTGGTTATTATAATATCTGGTTGACAACTTAAAATTTCTTCAGGGTACCATTCTCCTGCACCCAGGGAGTCATTCCCCACATTAGGCAGGTCCTTCCAATTATCCCTATTAATATAGGCATATGCCATTAAAGGGCTATCAGTGTGTTCACATTGGGGAATGCCTACTACCTTTTCTGACAATCCAAGATAAGTAATAAGTCTAGGGGCATTCCCCAGGGGAACAATTCTTTCTACCACTTCGGGTATTTCCACCTCTCGCCCATAGGAGTCAATTATTGTTCTCCCTTGATTTTTTGGCTGTTTTGAGGAATTAATAGACGGACTGCTGCAACCAATAATAGAAAAAATTATAGCTAATATCATAAATAAAACTAATATTCTTTTCAATATTTTTCTCTCCTTAAATCTGTATTTGTCTATATACTTTTTCAAACCCTAATCCAGTCTTTTCACATATTTTCTTAATATCTTCATATTCAGGATAGTAGTATTCTTCACCTTCAAAACTAGATATCTTATATCTTATCGGTCCAAATTTTGTTTCTATAGTTTCCCTTCTTCTATCTAGTATTGCCCTTTCCACCTGATATTTTCTTATGCCAATGGTGGAGGTATTTTTAAATATTACTCTTTGAAGTTCTTTAATGTCCTCTTGGTAGCAGATTATAGTTAGTTGATAGGCCGGTCGGTTTTTTTTCATATATATTGGAGTAAAAAAAACATCTAGGGCCCCTTTTTCTAGGAGTTTTTCCATGGTAAATCCCAAGGATTCACCAGTGGTATCATCAATATTGGTTTCTAACACCCAGGGACCAACTTCCTCTAAATTTCTAGTTTTTTTATTAGGTTCAATGATAAAGGCCCGCAAAATATTTGCCCTGGGAAAGTCTTTTTTCCCAGAACCTATTCCAATATCTTTTATTGTGTAGTTTGAAGGTAGATTATCCTTAGTCTTAAGTGCTGCTGCTATAGCAGCTCCTGTTGGAGTGACCATTTCTCCTTCCACATCTACTATCTTCAGCTTTAAGGAATGCTCTATACCTATATTTACTACGGCTGGTACCGGTACGGGAATTATTCCATGTTGACACTTTACATGGCCTTTTCCCTCATATAATTCTGATACAATTACCTCCTCTATGCCTAAATTATCAATACATATTGCCGTTGCCACAATATCTACTATTGAATCTATTGCGCCTACTTCATGAAAATGTACTTTCTCCAATTCCACCCCATGGGCTTTAGCTTCCGCCTTAGCTACCACATCAAAAATTTTCTTTGAAATATCTCTAGCCCTTTCTGAAATATCAGAGTCCTCAATGATTTTATATATATCAAGGATATTTCTATGGTGATGATGGTGATGGTGATCATGGTGGTGGTGCTGATGTTCTAGAATCACATCAAAGGAACAGGCATCTATTCCAGTTTTTTTAGTCCTACCTATTTTTATCTCATAACCCTCCACCTTTAAACTATTTAATCCATCAATTAAAACTCTTTGATCTGCTCCTAGGTCTAAAAGTGCAGATACTGTCATATCTCCACTAATGCCAGAGTAACATTCCAAATATAATATCTTATTCATTCTTTCACCGCCAATCTATTTATTTGTGTGGCTAAGTACCCTGCACCAAAGCCATTATCAATATTGGTTACTGCAATTCCCTCTGCACAGGAATTTAACATTGTCAATAGTGCAGATAGGCCCTTATAGTTGGCCCCATAACCTATAGAGGTAGGAACAGCTATAACTGGTTTGTCTACCAATCCGGCAATTACTCCTGGTAAGGCCCCTTCCATTCCTGCAACTGCGATTATCACATTTCCTTTATTGATTTCTTCAATTTTTGCTAGTAATCTATGAATACCTGCCACCCCCACATCATAGATGCGAGTAACATTGCCTCCAAAAAACTCTGCTGTTTGGGCAGCCTCTTCTGCCACTGGTATATCCGAAGTTCCTCCAGTACACACCACTATATTCCCAGTTCTTTTTATATCAGAACGGACTATTTTTATTATTCTAGATACCTCATCATATTGGGCTTCTCCTATTAATGCCTTTACTGCTTTATATTGTTCTTTGGTGGCTCTAGTACCTAAAATATCCACCTTTTTATCATTAAAGCTTTGAATGATCTTTATAAGATGTTCAGTACTTTTGCCACTGCAATAAATCACTTCCCCAAAACCTGACCTAAGTTTTCTATGGTGGTCTAATTTTGCAAAACCTAAGTCTTCATAGGGTAACTTTTTCAGTTGGTTTGTAGCACTTTCTATATCAATTTCATTGTTTTTTACCTTTTCCAATAATTTGTATATATCCATAAAATTCTCCTTTTATAATTTTACTTAAAGGGTTGGCGTGACCCCCTACAAACCTGCAAAACGACGAGGGCGTCGATCCCTACAATTGGGTGACACCAGGTATATTCCTATTACTTTTTAATGCAGGATGTAGGATATTAGATTAAAAGCCTTTGATTAGGTTTTTCTCGCCTCCCGCATCTTGCCTCTTGCCTCCAGCTAGGGGCTATGCCCATAGATTAATATCCATACTGCCAGATCGGAAGCCTTCTAAATCTAAGGTAATATATAAAAATCCTAATTTCTTCATAAAGCTTATAATTTTATCATTCACTTCCATTAGCCTAAATAAGTCCTCTTTAGGTACCTCTATCCTCACTATATCTCCATGGACCCTCACCCGAACAATTTCAAACCCCAAGTCCTTTATTAGTCCCTCTGCCTTTTCTATATTTGATAGTAGCTGAAAATCTAATGGGGTGTTATAGGGTATCCTAGTTGCCATACAGGGGGTAGAGGGTCTGGTGGATACTGATATATTTAAATCCTTTGCCATAGCCCTCACTTCTTCCTTTGTAATACCCAGCTCTGCTAAGGGGCTTATTATCCCTAATTCCTTTAACGCCCTTACCCCTGGCCGATAGGTATTAAGATCATCAGCATTTGTTCCATCTAATATATGGGTACAGCCTAATTCTTTACCATATTCTTTTAATTGGGAAAACAGTAATTTCTTACATTGATAACATCTATCTACAGGGTTTTTTAATATTGCCCCATTTTCAAATTCGTTTATCTGTTTTATCTTATGGATGGCCCCCATTTCTTTTGCTACTTTTTTTGAAATGGTAAGATCTGATACCGGGTGTAATTTGGTTTCAAAGGTAACTCCATATACATCCTTGTTTAATTTTTTCCCAGCTTCACAGGCTAGTTTTAGCACTAAACTACTATCCACCCCACCTGAAAAAGCTACAGCTACTCCCTCTGAAACTAGTTTTTCTAAATATTTCTCCAGCTCTTTTGCACTTTTCTTCAATATTCGTCCTCCTTTCTAGAATAGTAATTTTGGTACAGGTATGTTTTGACAAAAATAAAAACCACGAATAACCTCCTTTATTAAGGAATAGAAAACCTTCGTGGTTTTGATTTTTTTGATCAATATTGTTTTTAGTAACTGGCTATTTCATAGTTTCGACTATGGTCTTATAGGTCCTTAAGTAACAATATAGCCATTATAGGTAAGGTAATATAAATCACCTTAGTAATTATTTCTCTATTCAGCTTCTTAAATACCCTTATCCCAATAAGGCCTGCAAGTATAACAGCTACAGCAGATCCACCAATATAGGGCATTACCTTCATATTAATATTACCATAAATAATATGCAAAATCAATGAATATAAACCTGCACTTAGGAA
>DUPX01000013.1 GCA_012838085.1 Eubacteriaceae bacterium | reverse complement strand
TGCCAATAGATTGGTTTAATTCTACTTCTTCTATATTTTCTTTTGTGAGAAGGTCTATAGTTTTTTTAATCTTCACCTTCACCTCATCATGAAGGGCCCACATTATAGAAAGACCTTTATATTTCTCCATAGTTTTTTCAAGATAGGGAAATAATATGTTTTCCTTCTTTAAATAATGATGATTAATATCCTGTAACTCTTCCACCATAGGTAGTAAGGTATCCTTTATTTGGTTAGATGAATGACCACCTAATAATAATCCTTTAATCTTATCCGTTCTTTTTTGTAATGCTTTATTTTCTAGAATAAGTTCTGATAAGAATTTATATTCTTTAGGAGCCTCCCATTTATATGAAGATAGGCTTTTATAAAAAACATTTATAACCTTATCTAAAAATTCTAATATCTCTTTAGCTTCTGTCCCTTCTAATAGTAAACTATGAAAGATCTCAAAGGCTTCCTGGGGTTTTACCTTTTCAATATCCTCCCTATATTTTAAATATAGTTGACGACCATCTAAACCCTTATGTATTCCCTTCACATATTCTATAAGCCGGTCTACTCTATTATCCATATAACTCCTCCTTAATTATTATTTTCTATTCCTCCCTAATTTGGATTGCTATTTTAGATTCTCTCTTTATGGAAATATAGTGGAGTAAAATTCCTATTAGTCCGAAAAAACCTATATATCCAAAGATGGGAAATAATATGGAGATAAGTTCCTTAAACCCTGCAATACTTCCAAAAAAGGCTAGACCCACTAGGGCTATGGTCAATACTTTTTCATCCATTTCCCTGTATTTTTTTATCCTTAGGGTGACTCCATAAAGACAGGATAATCCGCTGCCAAACATCCCCCAATATAATAAAACTCCATAAATCCATCCTAATATAGGGTGGATATTTTTGGCAAGGGTTACCATAGGTAGATCTTTATCTAGTAACATCCCTAAATTTAATACTATGGGCAATAGAATGGAGGCAAATACAATGGTAAATTGGATAGTGCCCCTTAATATTCCCCTATCTATTATCTTTTCTTCTCTGGCTCCATTGGCTATAGGCACCAATATGGCAATAGCCGCCATCATATTGTAGGATACAAAGGCAATCATAGAAAGGACCCAATTGCCTAGGAAGGGATTAGTACCAGAAAATGCACCACCGGTTATTATATTGTCTTTAAAGGTGAAAAAGGATAATAGGCTGGTAATCACCCCCACCAGAATCAATAGGGGGACTATAATGGAAAATGCCTTTAAAACAGCCTTTACCCCCCAAAGGGCAACTAGGCCTAATGCTATCCCTGTCAGTAAATTTCCTAATATCTTTGGAATATTAAATAATTGATCTAATAATGCTCCAGCTCCTGCCAGCATTATTGTGATAATTCCGAAAAGAAAAAGTAAGAAAACCATGCTAAATATGCCCCTAAGCCAGGGTATATCATCTTTTACAATTATTTTATCAAATTCTTCTGTCCCAGTCCTTCTAGCAACTTTCATTACAAAGGAGCCAAAAAATGAAAATAAAACAATAGAGATCACCATCCCCAAAATGCCATAATAACCAAAAACTCCAAAAAACTGCATTAGCTCTTGGCCAGAAATAAAGCCCGCCCCTAAAATACTGCCGGTAAAAGCCATTCCTATCTGACGGGGTGAAAGATCTCTATTGTCCAAATTTATCTCCCCTTATTTAATATTTACTTTCCTATAATCATATAATAACAAAGCTAACTTGCTAAGTCTATGCTATTATAGGTACCCTTTTCTCCTCTACCTCCATAGTTATTACCTTTTGATTATAAATATATTTAAGGAAGATAGCACTAAAGATAGTAGAAACCACTTCAGCTATAAAATAGGACCACCATATCAATTGGACATCTCCAAATAAAGATAATATATATGCTACTGGCAATAGCACCAATAACTGTCTTGCAATGCCCACAATAAGGCTTAACATTCCATTGCCAAAGGCCATATAAATAGAGTCACATACTATGCCAAATCCTGCCAAACTATAGCTTAGGCTGATTATTCTTAGGGCAGGAATACCTATCCTGAGCATTTCTTCAGAAGGATTAAATAGGGATAAAAGCTTACCAGGGAATAATTGTATAATAATAAAGCTCAAAGTCATAAATGCCACTGCATAGATAATACTTAGCTTCATGGTTTTTATCACTCGTTTTTTGTTTCTGGCCCCATAATTATAGGCGATAATCGGCACCATACCATTATTAAGACCATAGATGGGCATAAAGGCAAAGCTTTGCAATTTATGATAGACTCCTAAGACTGCTGTTGCTGTAGTGGAGATTTTTAAAAGAATATAATTTATCCCATAGGTGGTAATAGAGGTTAGAGACACCATCATCAT
>DUPX01000094.1 GCA_012838085.1 Eubacteriaceae bacterium | reverse complement strand
AGTTTAGTAACCATAAGATATTACACTACTCTCAAACCTCAAATCTCAAATTTATGATTCTTTGGTTATAATGAAAGTATCAAACCTACCCACTACAAATAGGCGTAATATCTTTGGTTAATTTAATAAATCTCACAATAATCTTTATCTATAATATAAACCTTTTCTTCTTTAATTGGAACATAATTAGGTTTATTTTCAATAATCAAAAGATTTATATTATGTAATATTATTTCTTTTATAAAATTCTGCCATTCACTTTCCAAAAACATTCCTCGTATATTAGTATAGATTAATGCCTGTGGATTTAAAAACTCTTGTATAATTATGGCATGCTGAATGATTTTTTCAATTATATCAATAATGTTCAAATCTTCTCTAAACTTAACTTTTGCTATTTTTAGCAAATCTTGTATTTCGATACTATCAGTTAATTCAAGGTCAATATTGTTATTAAAGATGATTTCCTCTAAAAAGGTTATTATTGAGGCCTCAATTTCCCTATATCTTTCATATTCACCTTCTAAAATTTCTTCTTTAATTTCCAAATAGAGTTTATTAAGGAGCTTCCTTTCATTAACAGATTCTAAGAATGGAGAATTAACCAATACTATTTCCTTATTAAACTTCACTTCTTCTAAATGATTAAATAACATAAATCCACCATCAAATCCAAGAATTTGATTGTTCAGATCACTAAGCACAGTACGAAATAATTTTGGGTTTTCAATTATTAAAATTTTTACTCCATCTAGTTCAATATCGAATTCCCATTCCCTATGCTTTAAAATCAAAGAATCACCATCCTATCGTCAGTGTCTAATGTTTCTGAACTAACTTCACCTACAATAGTTTCCATACTAGAGAATTGCTTTTCTGTAACTGATAGAATTTGGACTAATCCTTTTGGAGGCCTTATACTTTTTACTTTGTTTATAATGGAACTTTCAACGGTTTTATTAAGGGCTAATCTTACATATACTGATTCTTGTAGCATCATAAAACCTAGTTTAATAATTTCTTTTCTAAAATTTCTGTATTCCCTTAAATCAGCGGATGTTGTTGTCGGTAAATCAAAAAATATTATTATTCTCATATATCTATAACCCATATTGCAACCACTTTATATTTTCTAACTCTCCAATTACTAAAGAGTCTAAAATAGACTTAGTGTATATACTAATTGCTTTTGGTACTAATTGCATTCGATTTTGTATACGTACTGTTTTATGTAGAATGGTTTGCATAACTCGCTTTTCATCTTTCCCAAAAGTTGAAAATGAATTGTTGTATACTACTTCATCCACTATTGGCCTAAAGGGTTCCATTAAATCTGAAGACAAATTAAAATGATTGTGTTGGTTTTGATGATAAAATCCAACTTCCGTTAAATATCCACATGCTTTTATTTCTCTATTAAAGCAAGATAATAGAATTTGGTATCCATAATCAAGGGCAGCATTAATTGGTGTGTTTTCTCCTCTTATAAAATCCTTAGAAAAAAGTCCAGCAAAATAAGCCTTGGCTGCTAATCCTTCCCTATTGGTGTTGTCATATAGCTCAATTTCATTCAAATATTTTGTAAGCAAATCTATATAGTAATTTTCACATTTTTTTGTTATTAATAAGGCTCTCTGATTAAATATTTTGTTATAAACTATTTGCTTCCATAATCTTGCTTTAAAATTATCTTTCCATCCAAATTGGATCCTAATTTTTTTACTACTATCATGGCAGCCATAATAAGGAAGAATTTCTGATGATGGATTATGCTTTTCATCACATAAAACTATCCGAATTTTTTGCTTAGATAATTCAATTAATAAAGCGGTGGTGACAGATACCTGAGTGCTTTCTATCATTAAAAGATCAATTTCGCTTAAATGTATCTTAGTAGTCTTATCTTCGGACCTAACAATTAAATGATTCATACGTAAATCTAATTTTGATCTTTTAGTAATATGAATTGTACGCCAAGTCATATTTAATTCAGCACCTTATAATTTTTATATAAGCCAGTAGGAGATTCATTAATTATTATTACATTACTTTTAGAAAAATCTTTTCCCTTGGTAGCCACTGCACTTTTACTTTTTCCACCTATTAGCTTTAAATTAACTCCACTTAAACTTTCTCTCCCAAAAACTTTATGGATTTCCAATAAAACACTTATTTTTTCTTTGGAAGTTAGATGAATAAATCTTTCCCTACCTTCCTCTATAATTTTCTTTGGGTTATTAGGCCTTTCTTTATACTCACCTTCTTTTAAGAGTTTTAAATATTCATCATATAAACTAACTAGTTCAACATCTGGAATTAATATTTTTACTTCCTTCTTGCCTTCCATTCCTCTTGCCTCTTTTACTAACTTTCGATAAATTTCAGTAGACTTTTTATCTAAAACTATCTCTTTTGCTACAGAAAACCATATGCTATTACCTGATCTAGATTGAATATATAAAGGAAATCCATCCCAAAAAAGTTTGCTTCCAAATTTTATTTTGCTATGAATTATTTTTGGATCAATTAAGCCTAGGATATCTATACAATACCTTTCTAAGTCCTTAATAGTATTAACCTTGTCTATATATATAAGATAAAGTTGCTCTAATGTACGTATTCTTTTGTTTTTTACAGTATGCTCAACAGCAAAAAAATAGGCTCCTTTTAGCTTTTTATAGCCCCCATATTTACTAAAATCCTTGTACCTCTCATCACTACCCTTTATCGGAGCTAAAAGCTTTTGCTCATTGGTTTTTCTTTCTAATGTTGCATCAAACAGCTCGCCTTTTTGGGTAATTGGCATTCGTACTACATTTACAGTTGGTCTTTCCAATGTTTTAATCACAAATGGTAAATGAACTTCTTTATCCCATGCTATATAGCCACCTTTTCCAACTCTTTTTTCGAAAAACTTTTCAAGGTTGTAAAATCTTTGACGGCCTTTATCTTTTTGAGTTTTTATATAATTATAAGGGTTTGTTGTGAATTTTGTATGATAGGAATTCCCTGCAATGATATTTAAATATGCATCATGTGCATGATGAAAATTATTTAACTCCCTACATTTTAATAAATCAAATTTTTGTCTAAAATCATTAACTACTTTTGCCTTGGTGTATATAATTTCTGTGCTAGGGTATAATTTTTTAAGAATATCTGCTGTGGTTTTTGCTGCTTGACTTGTCTCAACTAATTGCCTATTGATAAAACCTGCTAGCTCTTCTATTGTTAATGCATCTTTTCTAATCAATCTATAGAATTTATTAGAACTAATAAATCCTTGTTCCTTTAATTCTTTCCAAAATGAAAACATTTTATTTTGGATACTTATGTCTAATGGATAAGTATCAGATAGCTCAATATTTATATTCTTTTTT
>DUPX01000093.1 GCA_012838085.1 Eubacteriaceae bacterium | reverse complement strand
TTATCATAGGTGAAAGGGAAAATAGCATTGTTATTAGAAAGGGTAAATATGTACTAGGAATAGAATCCCTTAAATTAGATTTTCATAATGAGGATTTAATAGAATATTTCTCAAATATATATTTTGTTGATTAACAGGAGAATAAATTTTAAATGCTTGAATCTTTTGGGGTTCAGGCTTTTTATTTTGTTTAAAAACTTAGATGAATATTGTATATTCTTTTAAGTATTGGAAATAATAGAGGGGATAATGGGGGAATAGTTTTAAAAGGTTAAGTTTGACAAGTATTTTAAAGTAGGTTAATATATACAAGTTCTCCCAAAGAAAAATACAGGAGGTTATAAAATGGAAAAACAAGACCAGGAGATAGGAGAAGCTTTTATTAGAAAAACTCCCATACTTCTGATACTATTGCTTGTATGCATTATTGGTGCAACAATAGGGTTCTACCATTTAACAGAAAAGAACATTACCATAGTAGATGGAAATAAGGAATTCAATATAAAGACTAGGAGTAAGACTATTGAAGAGGTATTTATAGAGGAGAAGGTCTCCCTTAAACCTGAAGATATAGTGGAGCCTTCCCTAGATACTCCCATAGAAAATGGGTTGGAAATCCAGATAAATAGAGCAAAGCCCATAACAATAATATCTGATGGTAAGGAGTACGAGATCATCACTGCCACTAAAAAGGTGGGAGATATCATTAGGGAAGCAGGCATTGCCTTAGGGAATATTGATAAGGTACTGCCTTATAGGGAATCAGATATAGGTAATAATAAGGATATTAGAATTATAAGAGTTACAGAAGAAAAGGTAGACAAAGAAGAAAAAATTGAATATGCTATTCAAAGATTGCCCACTAAGGAACTGGATAAAGGTGAAACAAAGGTTGTCCAAAGGGGCGAAACAGGATTAAGAAATAAAGAAATTAAAGTTACCTATGAAGATGGAAAAGAAACCCGAAGGGAAATCATTAAGGAAGAGGTTATAATAAAGCCTAGGGATGAGATTATACAGGTAGGGGTTAATGATACTATAACTACATCTAGGGGGAACACTAGATTTGAAAAGGCTATGATAGTAACTGCCACCGCCTATTGTTATGGAGAACCGGGTGTAAATAATACTACCAGTATAGGTGCTAGACTAAAAAGAGGAGTTATAGCAGTAGATCCTAAGGTGATTCCCTATTACACAAAATTATATGTCCCCGGCTATGGCTTTGGCCAAGCTTTAGACACAGGTGGGGCTATAAAAGGCAATAAAATTGACCTAGCTATGGATACTAAAGCAGAGACTATAAAATATGGTAGAAGAAAAATAAAGATTTATATATTAGGCAAATAGAAAAAGGGAAACAGGGGAGAAATCTCCTGTTTCTTTTTTTATTTTAGTAGGGTAAAATAGTAAAGAGGAGAGTTATTATGATAAAAGAAACTATAGTGGTAGAAGGCAAGGATGACCAGTCTGCAGTTAAAGCTGCCGTTAATGCAGAGATTATTATTACCAATGGCCTAGGTATAAGTGAAAAAACCATAGAAAGAATAAAAAGTGCTCAGAAAAGAACAGGGGTAATAATATTTACTGATCCAGACTACTCTGGAGAGAAGATAAGACAAATCATATCTGCTAGGGTATCTGGGTGCAAACATGCCTATCTTCCAAGAAAATATAGCAAAAAACAAGGGGATATTGGGATAGAGAATGCTAAACCGGAACATATCAGAGAGGCCTTGTCAAAGGTCCAAAGTCAAGGTATAGAGAGAGAAGTCTTTACTATTGACCATATGATAGATGGGGGCTTATTAATGGGGGCAGGGGCAAAAAAAAGACGGGAAATGATGGGAGAGATCTTAGGCATTGGCTATGGTAATGGAAAACAATTTTTGAAGAGACTAAATCATTATAATATTTCCATGGAGGAGTTTGTGAAGGCTCTACAAAAGGTGGAAGGGAGAAATTTATAGTTGAAAAATCTAACTTCACCAAAGTTTGTAAAGGAAATAATTAAAAAACATGGATTTTATTTTAGTAAGGGATTAGGCCAAAACTTTCTAATAGACTCAAATATTTTAGATAAGATACTAGAAGGGGCAAATCTTAATCCAGAGGATGGGGTACTAGAGATTGGACCAGGAATAGGTACTATGACTCAGGCCCTTTCTAGGAGGGTAGAAAAGGTTATCGCCATTGAGATAGATAAAAATCTTTTGCCAATTCTTAAGGAGACCTTAGAGGATTGCCCAAATATTGAGATTGTCTATGGGGATATTTTAAAATTACCCCTGGAGGAAATTCTCAATGACCATTTTAATAATAAAAGGATAAAGGTGGTTGCAAATTTACCCTATTATATTACCACCCCTATTATTATGAATTTGCTTGAAAAGGAGCTACCAATTGAAAGCATAACAATAATGGTCCAGAAAGAAGTTGCTGAAAGAATGTATGCTTCTCCTGGGGGAAAGGACTATGGTGCCCTTTCTGTGGCAGTGCAATTTTATTCTAATCCTAGTATAATAACTAATGTTCCCCCTACTGTATTTATGCCTCCCCCTAATGTGGGTTCAACTATTATTCGCTTAGATGTATTAGAGCAGCCTAAGGTGGAGGTTAATGATAGAAGATTATTTTTCAGTATTGTGGCAGCAGCCTTTGGTAAAAGGAGAAAAACCCTTCTAAATGCCCTTTCTACAGGTAATTTAGGCTTGGAAAAGGAATTTATAAAAAAAGTGCTTAATAATATAGGGATTAGTGAAAAAAGAAGGGGCGAAACCTTATCTTTAGAGGAATTTGCTAGAATATCTAATAATATAAAATAAATTTGGAGGTGCTATAATGAGAGGTTGGATATTATTTGATACCTATGATGAGGGCTTAAGAAAGGAACAGCACGAAATTAATCGCTTTGTAGAGGATGCGAAAAAACAAAATGTTGATTTAAGAGTTATAAGCCCGGACCAATTTGAATTAATAGTAACAAAGGACGATAGGGAAACTGTCATTATAGATGGGGAGGTGGTGGCACTACCGGATTTCGTCATACCTAGACTAGGGGCTTCCACAACCTATTTTACCCTGGCTGTTATCCGCCACTTAGAACAATTGGGGGTATATACTATAAATAATTCCCAGAGTATTGAGGCGGTAAAGGATAAATTATTTACCCAACAGATTTTAGCTGCAGAAAATATACCGGCACCGGATACAATGTTGGCAAAATATCCGGTAAATGTAGACTTAGTAGAAGAAAAATTTGGCTTTCCTGTTATTGTAAAAACTCTATCAGGAGCCCAAGGAACAGGGGTTTTCTTATCCAGTAATAAGGATAAATTTAGAGATTTGATGTCCCTTATCAATGCTACTAATCAAGATGCCAATATAATAATACAGAAATTCGTTGCCTCTAGTAAAGGCAGGGATCTAAGGGTATTTATTATAGGGGGTAGAGCTGTGGCGGCTATGGAGAGAAGGGCTGCAGATGGCAACTTTAAATCAAACCTTTCCCAAGGTGGGACAGCCACAAAGGTAAAAATAACTCCTGAGATTGAATGGCTGGCCACTGAAACAGCTCGTATATTGGGATTAGAGGTGGCAGGTATAGATTTACTCTTTGATGGAGACCATTTTCAAGTCTGTGAAGCAAATTCTGCCCCTGGCTTTAAGGGTATTGAAGAATGTCACGATATTAGAATACCAGAGGAAATCTATAATTATATAAGGGTAAGATTAGGAATGTTTATATAGTAGTGAGATAAGATAAGTATAAGAGATAGTGTATAGGAAATTTATAGGGGCGGTTTTTTAAACAGCCCCCAGTGATGGAGCTTAATAGCTCCATTTTTTTATGAAGAAAAAGTAATTTATATTAAATAAAATAGGGATTGTAGAGGAATCACCCCTTTATACTTCTATTGTTCTTCCCGGTGGTAAAATCTCCACTTCTACATTTTCTACCCTTTTCTTAAACTCCTCCGGTTCCACATTTATCACTTCAAAGGTCTTATAGTGGATGGGTATAACTTTCTTTGGTTTAATAAAATCCACTGCCAGAACAGCATCCTCTATATCCATTGTGAAATTCCCCCCAATGGGCAATAGGGCAATATCTATTTTTTCCCTTTCTAATAGCTTCATCTCCATAGAAAGTCCAGTATCCCCAGCATGATAAATCTTTTTACCTTTTATTTCAATAATAAAACCTCCAGCTAATCCTCCTTCTATAATTTTATCTCCCTCCTCTATTCCTGAACCATGGAGGGCAGGAGTCATTTTTACCACCCCAAAGTCGAACTTCCTTTTACCTCCTATTTGGAGGGGATGGGTTTTAAATCCTTTTTGGGATAGATAATTTGATATTTCATAATTACAGATAATTAGAGGGTTAAATTTTTTAGCAATTGCCATCGCATCCCCTATATGATCCCCATGACCATGGGTTATAAAAATATGGGTAATGCTCTCTAAGTCCTCCGGTGTAATAGTTGTATGACTATTTCCTGTAAGAAAAGGGTCAATTAATCCATTAAAGTTTTCTGATTGAATCAAAAAAGCTGAATGGCCAAAATAAGTTAGTTTCATAAAAAAACCTCCCCAAAATAATCTTAATTAAATTATACCCTATTAATCTAGGAATAAAACCACCAGAGGTATTTATGGGATATAAGGCCCAAAGATAGACTAACTCATAAGGTGCCCAGCTATTGTGTTTATCAAAACACTAAATGGGTAAAATACTATTGATATTTAACAGTTAAGGAGTGGGGAAATGGAGAATCTATCAAATATGATGATACTCTTTGGGGGAACTGGAGATTTAGCTAAGAGAAAACTCTTTCCCGCCCTTTATAATTTATTAAGGGGCAAGGCACTGCCGGATAACTTTGCCATAGTAGCAATAGGTAGAAGGGAAAAGAACAATCAGGAATATAGGGAATTTATTTATTCATTTATAGAGGAAGAATTAGGTATTAATCTGGATAAGAAGATATGGAAGGAACTAAGTTCAAGAATTTATTATCTACCTTTTTCATTTGAAGATGATGCTGGCTATGAAAGATTAAAGGCCACTTTAAATACCTTGGAAAATACTTATAATACTCAAGGTAATAGGATTTTTTATTTAGCGGTGTCTCCTGAATACTTTGGAATTATTGTTAACAAGATAAAATATCACAATTTGATAGTGGGGGAAGGTTCTTGGCAGAGGGTGGTGATTGAAAAACCCTTTGGTAGAGATCTGAAGACAGCCCAGAGACTTAATAAAGAAATTACCAGTGTTTTCTCCGAGGAGGATATCTTTAGAATTGACCATTATTTAGGGAAGGAAATGATTCAAAATATTATGGTTTTAAGATTTACAAATACAATCTTTGAACCTATATGGAGTAGTCAGTTTATAGATAATATTCAAATATCCTCCAGTGAGCAAATAGGCATAGAAACTAGGGGCGGTTATTATGAAAAGGCAGGGGCACTAAGGGATATGGTGCAAAATCATATGATGCAATTGCTTACATTAACGGCTATGGAGCCCCCAATAAGTTTAGACGATAGGTCTATCGGGTATGAGAAGCTAAGAGTGCTCCGCTCATTACAGGAATATACCTATGAGGATATATTCAATGATATAGTAAGAGGTCAATATGATAGGGGAATAATTGATGGCAAAGAGGTAAATGGTTATAGGCAGGAGGAGGGGGTAGACCCTAGCTCCCAGACAGAAACCTTTGTTGCTATGAAGCTAGCCATAAATAACTATAGATGGGCAGGGGTACCCTTTTATATCCGTACAGGAAAGAGAATGACCCAAAGGTCTACCGAGGTAATAGTAGAATTTAAAAGACCGCCAGAGGTGCTTTTTTTTAAAGAATATAAATATTTACAACCTAATATATTGGTTATTCATATTCAGCCCAAGGAGGGAGTTTTTTTAAGGTTTAATGCCAAAAGGCCAGGAGTACAAAATTTTATCATGCCTGTGGATATGGATTATAATCGGAATTGTTTAATAGACGGAAATTGCCCCGATGCCTATGAGAGACTTATATTTGATATTATGAGGGGAGACTCCACCCTCTTTGCCCATTGGGATGAGGTGGAATATTCTTGGAGGATTGTGGATAATATTTCTCGAGCTTGGAGCCTTCATCCAAAGGAGGTCTTTAAATATAAGGCAGGTTCTATGGGGCCTAGTGCAGCCGATGAACTCTTAGCTAGGGATAATAGAAAATGGTGGGATGTATAAAAAGGGAGGGAGCAATGTGAAGATTTATGATATTTCAAAGGAAATAAGTAAGGATATGATGGTGTATAAGGATAGGGAAGAAAAGCGGCCACAATTAAAGGTGGTAAGGGATTTTTCTACAGGTAGTGTTTATGAGTCTATTATTACCATGGATTTACATACCGGCACCCATATGGATGCACCCCTCCACATGTTAGAAGGGGGAGAAACCATAGAAAATCAAGACCTATCAAGGACTATAACACCATGTAGGGTATTAGATTTAACCCATGTGGAAGATAGTATAGGGCTAAAACATTTAGAAGATAAGCATATAGATCAGGGGGATTTTTTATTATTAAAAACTAAAAATTCCCTGAGAGAAGGGGAAAAAACCTTTGATTATGACTTTGTATATTTAGATAAGGAGGGAGCCCATTATCTAAGGGAGAAAAAAGTTATTGGATTGGGTATAGATGCCTTAGGGATTGAAAGGGCTCAATCAGACCATGAAACCCATAAAATCCTTATGGGGGAAGGTATTGTGATTATAGAAGGATTGGCCTTAAAGGATGTACCAGAGGGGGAGTATATTTTAATTGCCCTTCCACTGAAAATCAAAGGTGGGGAAGCCTCTCCTGTAAGGGCGGTACTAATTGATAAGCTGGGATAGGGTAAGATATCTTCAACGGTTCCTCCGGAAATGTCGCCCTATTTTTATAAGGGTGAAACTAATAATGTGAAGGATCTTAAGCAATTATATTGCTTAAGTAAGCTATCTGTAACAAATCATAGATTCGAACAGCTAGCTTATAAGTCGGTTCCTTATAAAATATCTTAGCTATATAATATTCTAAATCTAAATTTACTTGCTGAAATTATAGGGGTGTAAAATTGGTAGTATGTAAGTTTCACCTTTGTAAATACTATACAAAGGTGAAAACAAAAATATTAAGTAATATAATAGTAATAGAACTATAAGAAAGGGTGAAATTATGAGCAATAGCAATAAAGATTTTGTTGTACAGGAAACCACTATAAAAGAAGTTCATAAGGCTATGGAAGAGGGTAGATTAACTGCTAGGGAATTAGTAGAAGCCTACTTAGAAAGGATTGAAGCCTACGATAAAAAAGGCCCTTCCTTAAATTCCATTATTAAGGTTAATCCTAGAGCTTTAGAAATAGCAGATGAATTGGATAAGAAATTTAAAGAAACAGGCTTTGTTGGCCCCCTCCATGGTATTCCGGTAATGTTAAAGGATAATGTGGACACAGGAGATATGGAAACTACAGCAGGCTCCTTAAGCTTAGAGGGGGTAATACCTCCCGATGATGCCTTTCTTACAAGAAAGCTTAAGGAAGGGGGAGCTATTATTCTAGCTAAGGTAAACTTACATGAATTTGCAGTATGGGGGGAGACCATAAGCTCTATATTGGGACAGACTTTAAATCCTTATGATTTAGCAAGAACGCCTGGAGGTTCCAGCGGTGGGACAGGGGCTAGTATTGCAGCAAACCTAGGATTGGTAGGTATTGGTACAGATACTATTAATTCCATCCGTTCCCCGGCCTCTGCCTGTAGTTTAGTAGGATTTAGGCCCACTATAGGTCTAGTAAGCAGGGATGGGGTAGTGCCTTATTCCCTTACTCAGGATACTGCCGGACCAATAACTCGTACTGTGGAGGACGCCGCCCGGGTATTAGATGTTATTAGTGGATATGATGCTGCTGATTCTATAACTGGTTGGTCAGTAGGGCGAAAACCCAAGTCCTTTCTAGATTCTTTAAAGGTAAATGGGCTGGAAGGAAAAAGAATTGGAATTTTAAAAAGCTTTTTTGGAGAAAAACCGGAACATAGGGAAGTTAATAATTTAGTAATGAAGAGTTTAAAGGAAATGGAAAAGGCAGGGGCTACTTTAGTAGATATTGATGAAAATATTGATTCAGATTATCTGGTAAAAGAAGTTTCCGTCCATATGTATGACTTAAAGGCCCATTTAGGTAGTTATTTAGCATCTCTTGGGGAATTATCCCAAGTTCATTCTTTAGAAGATGTTATAAATTCTGGAAAATACCATGAGGGTCTCCATGACAACCTAAAACTTGCCCAATCCTTAGATGTGGACACACCTATTTACAATGAGCGACTTATAAAGAGATTAACTCTCCGTAATCAGGTGGTAGCTATTATGGCAGAGCTTAACCTAGATGTTATTGCCTATCCCCATCAAAAAATACCAGTAGTATTTACAGGGGAGGCCCAAAATGAACGAAATGGGGTATTAGGTTCTGTTACAGGTTTTCCAGCCTGTTCACTACCAGCAGGTTTCACTGCACCAACTGAAACTGCACCTATAGGGGTACCAGTAGGGATTGAGATTTTAGCTAGGGAATTTGATGATGCTACCCTGATGGAAATAGCCTATAGCTTTGAACAGGCCACCCATCATAGAAAGGCACCATTAAGCACACCCTAAAAATCCCTATCCTATAGAAACATCTATGATATTTGATAATATTAATTGAACATCTTTATTTTTTACTTTAAATAATAATTCTTTTTTTAAGGGGTAGTAGTCCTTTACTACCCCTTTTAAATGTATAAATTCTCCATCATTAAAATAATTAATCCATAGGGATACCCCTTGCTTTAAGGATTGGTAAAGAAGATAATTTATCTCCTCTAATTTTTGTTCATCTAATATGGGCTTTTCTTGTTTTCTGGTTTCCTTTGCCCATTTTTCTAATTCCTCCCTATGTTCTGTTAACATCATTGATGACCATTTAATATTTCCTCTATCCTTTATGGTCATAAATTATGACCTCCTATCTTATTTTTTTGTTTAAAAGTAATAGCTTCTTTATTTAAAAATCGTCCCCTTATGATGGAAGCGGGACCAAACCTATCCTCCAATTCATCCATTACCTTAGCTATTTTTCTTTCCTTTATAATAGAAGAAAAGAAATTTAATTGAAGTGTCTTATCTGTACTAAGATTTCCTAGGGAGATGCTTATTTTCCGCACCCATTTTTCCCGATTATGGCTTTTTAATATTTGTAGGCAGAGTTTATAGATATCCATTGTAAGATTACTGGGGCAAGCCATGGTTAATGAGTGGGAAAAACCTCCTCCACCTTGGGCTTTGCTATAGCTAAGACTTAGATGGACTGTTCTGCCAGTAAGCCCCTGCTTTCTTGCCCGACGACAAATATCTTCGCAAAGTTCTAAGATTACAGTACAAAGACAGTCAAAATCTTTATAATCTTTTTCTAAGGTAATTCCCTTTCCAATGGATTTAGGGGTGAAATAATCAAGATTACCTTCCATTGGGGAAAGATCTATACCCCAGGCATGGTAATAAAGCTGATTGCCTATTATTCCAAATCGCCTTTCTAAAATATCTAGAGGGAAGTGGGCTAAGTCTCCTAGGGTTTCAATACCTAATGCCCTTAAATTCCTTGCCATAGCTTTTCCTATACCCCAACATTTCTTGGTGGGAAGGGGCCATAATTTTTTAGGGACATCACAATAATCCCAGCAGGCAATACCTGTATTTTTAGCCTCATTATCCAGACACACTTTTGAAAGAAGACGATTGGGACCTATACCTATAGCACAATGCAGCCCAAAATCCGATAGAATTTGACTCTGAATTTTTTTGGATATTTCATATTTATTACCAAATAACTTCTTGCTGCCATTTATCTTTAACCATGCCTCATCTATGGAGTAAACATGGATATCTTCCAAAGGGGCATATTGATAAAATACTTTAGTGATTTCAATAGATGTTTTCAAATAATAACCCATTCTAGCTCCTACAATGTGGATATTTTTGTTTTTTGGAATATCAAAGAGACGGTTACCAGTTTTAATATTAAAATCTTTTTTTAACTTAGGGGAAGCGGCTAATACTATGGAACTTGAGATACTAGGATCTCCTACTACAGCTAGATAACAATTATTTGGGTCTAAACCCATAGAGACAGCTTCACAACTTGCATAAAAGGACCTCATATCAATACAGAGGATGTCATTATTGGGAAATTTTGAATAATCTATCATAATAAGGCCTCCTTTTACCCTATTATATACGAACATATGTTCCCATATCAAGTAGTAAGTATTGGATTGTATGGATTTTTATCCGAAGAAATTTCATTTATTTCTGGACGGTAATGTAATTTTAGATAGTGCTAGATTGAATAATGAATTTAAGAAAGCTAATACGCAATTTTCTTGTAAACATAAAAATAAATATAAGGAATATATTTTATTAGACCTACTCTCAATGATTGTATAAAATATAAAGTTTAAGGGAAGGAGGATGTGGAGATTGGCTAAATTTGAAAGAGAATTTGTATTTTTTTCTTCAGAGGATAAGGGATATGAAGTAGCCACAGGGAAGAACCCCAGGGGACATATTGAGATAGAAAGAAAGGGTGAAAGGTTAAACTTTAAAATATTTATTGAAAATCTAAAGGAAATGATATATCAGATCCAATTATTTACCTTTGGCGGCAACTATGTGATATTAGATGAGATTTCTATAGGAAAGGGGGGAAAAAAGGAGGGACAATATAGAATAAATAGTTTAAATGTTTTAAACTCTGGTATTAGGTGGCAGGAATTTGATGTAGTGGTAATAAGACCCTTAGGACCAGAACATAGCAGAAAGGTACCCCTTGTAGCTTGGTTAAATAATTCAAAAGATGAGAAGGGGAAAATCCCCTATATTAAAGACAGGGTAGCAGAAGACTTAAAAGACCCTGAACCAATATATGAAGAAGTAGTAGAGAAAGAAGAAATTAAAGAGGGATTTAAAGAAAGACCAATAGAGGTAGGCAATAATAAAGGAGAAGGATTTATCCAAGAACCAGGGCAATCAACAAATGAATCTGATGGGGAATGTATAGAAGAACCAATAGAAGAAAATTTTCAAGAAGATATTTTTATTGAGGAAAATTTCAATGTAGAAAAAGAAGAAGAATTAGGTGAAGGGGATATAATCTCAGAGGAAATAGCTAGACAGGGAATGGAAACCTCTGATTCAGAAGAGTATTGGGTAGATTATGATAGGGAAGCCCTTTATTATTATGTAAATCAAAATATTCCAAAATTAGAAAAAATTCTTCCAGAGAGCACTCCCTTTTATCCCCCTATGAAAAATCATAGATGGTGGGAAATAAAGGAGGACCAGGAAAATCTAGATGGTTTTTACCTTTATTTTAATGGATCCTTTGTAGATATTAGGTATCCATATATGGGCTATGAAAATATAGAAAAAACTTATTCGAAAGAATATGAAAATAAAATATTTGGTATAGTATATAATGATGAAATGGAAGACCAATTAGGATACTTCGTATATGGAATCCCCGGCAGACTATGCTTGCAAGACCAACCTTTTAAAGGAGATACAGGATTTTTATATTGGCATCCCTCTAAAGGCAATCAAAATGTAGCAGGGGAAATGGGCTATTGGCTACTTTATGTTGAGGCCCAATCTGGGATAATAGCCATACCAAAAAGACCTACCATTGCTCCAAATTGTCAAGATTAAAATTTTATTTTAAATTATAAATGGAAATAACATAATTTTACAGGATATATTAATCCTCCCTATAGCACAATAATAATAACTAGGAAAATATAAAAATTAGACCTAGTATTATTGAAGGAGGAGAAAAAAATGAAAAAAGCCGTATTATTAGGTGTAATTTTCCTAATTATTATTGGTTTGACCATGGGTTGTACTCCTGCTAGAAGGGTGGAACCTAGAGATAATACATTAAGGGATCCCCAGCAAAATAATATGGTGCCCAATAGCCCAAACAATATGCCCGAAGTGGATCCAAATAATACTAATATACCTAGGGAAAATGTACCTAATATGGATAATCAAAACACCAATACTGCTGACCAAGCAAAAAATAAGAGGCTAGCGGAAATTGCTAAAAATGTAGATGGTGTAAGGGGAGCCACAGTAGTAACTACTGGAGAGACCGCCTATGTGGGGATAGATATTGACAAAAATGCAGAGAATAGAGAAACTGAAAGAATCAAAGAAAGGGTAGTAAATGCTGTTAAGAATAAAGAAAATATTACCCGGGTATATGTATCTGCAGATGTTGATAGTGTGGAGAGATTAAAGGAAATAGGCAGGGACATAGCTGGTGGACGGCCTATATCAGGTTTTTTAAATGAATTGACAGAGATGTTTAGAAGGCCAATGCCAAATACAAATTAGGATATATAATAATAAAGGAAATAGGCGCTAATCCTATTTCCTTTTTCATTTGGCAGTAAAGCTTTCTTCTATACTAAATAAAAGCCCTTTCACATGCCCTCCTTTCATTACATATAATATAATAAACATATTTATGTAGAATGGAAAAGACAAAAGGGGAGGGTAAGATGACTAAGGGGGAAGGCTTAAATATTACAATTTATGATATAGCAAAGAATAAATATATTTCTTGCCCAATTAATGAATGCATAGTACAAATACTTGCTTATGAGGTGGAGGAAGGCTTTCACATAGAAGTGTTGAAGGCTTATGCCATAATGATAAGAACCTATATTATGAGGAAGATGAAATTATTTGATGGGAAGGGTTGTACCAGGTATCCAAGGGCAGATATATGTACTAATCCTGATCATTGCATAGGTTTTTTACCTTTGGAATGTATCTCAGCTGAAAAAAGGAAACAATTGATGGGGGTTGTAAATGATACCCATAATAAAGTTATAACCTTTAAAGGAAAGATTATCTTTCCCTATTACCACAATACCTGTGGTGGCTCTACAGAAAATTCTGAAAGGGTGCTAAGTAATACTATTCAATATGCAAGAAAGGTATTATGTGATTATTGTAAATCCACTTCCCCCCATTGGCAAACCATTGTAGAATTTACCTTAGAAGAATTAGAAACAAAGTTCAATATAGTATTTCCCCCACCTAGTCCTTTAGAGGAGACTTCAATAGATAAAATACTCTATAAGGCTGAAAGGGATAGTGAAGGTAGAATTGTAAGGGTTAATATTGGTGATAGGATTATAAAGGGTAGGGATTTTCAAGAAAGACTAGACCTTTTTTCCACTAGATTTGGTTGGCAACCTACAGGAATAAGGTTTTTTGTAAGGGGAAAGGGCCATGGTTTAGGGCTATGTTCATATGGTGCCCAAGGCCTAGCTGAGGAAGGCAAAAGTGGAGAGGAGATTTTAAAATATTATTTTACTGGCATAAAAATTGAAGATATTCCCCAATTAAGTATAAATAAACCATTAAGGGGGAAGATAATTCTGATAGACCCAGGTCATGGGGGTAGGGATTTTGGTATAAGTAAAAATAATGTTATAGAAAAAGATATGAATTTAAGAATTTCTCGTAAATTAGAGGACCTTTTAGTTAGAGCAGGGGCAGAAGTAGTATTAACTAGGAAGGGGGATAAATATCTATCCCTGGAAGAACGGTTACAACTTAGCGATGCTGTGGCACCCCACTTTATACTTAGTATTCACGGTAATGATAGCCCTACAATGTCTAATATAACTCAAATCTATGTATATCCTGGGGATAGGGAGGCAAAGGAACTAGGTAGCTTTATTATAAAAGAATTCCAGAATTATTGTTTAAAGTCCAAGGATGTAGTTGAGATAGAACTAAGTATAACTAGGGAAAGCAAAAAAACTATTTTGGTTTTAGATATAGGATATTTTAACTTAAAAGACAAAGAAATAGATAGAATCGGGCTGGCTATATATGGGGGCATATTAAATTATTGGGGATTAAATTGGGAAAACAAGGGATAAGAAAATAATAAATAAATTAAATAATCACTTTTTAGTATTGACAAAATATTATACTAATTGGTATAATATAAAATTTGACAGAATATTGTATTTATGATAATATAACAGAGTAGAATATAAGGATGGTGATAGAGATGGAAGTAAATAGGAATCCACTTCATAAAATTAAAGAGGACTTAGAAGCTTATGTTGGACAAAGGGTACGACTAAAAGCCAATAAGAGCAGAAAAAGGACCTTTATCCGAGAGGGTATTATAGAGCAGATATATCCTAGTATATTCGTTATAGCAATAGATGAGGAAAATAGATTACCGAGAAAGATATCCTTTTCTTACTCTGATATATTAACTAAAACAGTAGAATTAACCCTGTGCAAGGATAATACCACAATAAAGTGTGGATAAAGTATAGCTACATTAGTGGCTATACTTTTTTTACTCAAAAACTTACAGAAAGGGAAGTATTATTTTTATATAGATATTACAAAGGAATATTATAAACTTTATAGAAATTGTATAAAATAAATTACTACCAAATTAAGACCCAAATTTAAGGTACTTTAATATTAAATTGGTTATAGGACATTTAGTTTGGGTAAATTAATTATGTGGTTTTTTTAATTATAAGAAAGATTTGAATTTATATGGAAAAGGAGAATTAGCATGATAAGTAAAAGAGTAGTAGTAGCTTTAGGAGGAAATGCCCTTCAGGATCCTGATAGACCACCAACATCAGAGGAACAATTAGCTGCAGCTAAGAATACAGCTGTGAGTATTGTAGCTTTGATTAAGGCGGGCTATGATGTAATAATTGCCCATGGGAATGGTCCCCAGGTGGGAAGAATAGTATTGGCAAGTGAATATGCAGCGGAAGTAACACCTACTATTCCCTTCCCAGAATGTGCGGCAATGAGCCAGGGCTATATTGGTTATCACTTACAGCAGGCTATCCAGGAGGAATTAAGGAAGGAAGGAATTGAAAAACCAGTAGCTTCATTGATAACCCAGGTAGTAGTAGATAAAGATGACCCTGCCTTTAATAATCCTACAAAGCCTATAGGTGCTTTTTACACTGAAGAGGAAGCTAGAAAAATAGAGAAGGAAAAGGGTTATCATATGATGGAAGATGCAGGCAGGGGTTGGAGACGAGTAGTAGCCTCTCCCCAACCAATAGATGTGGTAGAAAGCCAGGCCATTAAGACCCTAGTAGATGGTGGAGTACTGACCATCACAGTAGGTGGTGGGGGCATACCTGTTATAAAAAATCCAGATGGAAGCCTAGAGGGCATTCCTGCAGTTATAGATAAGGATTTTGCAGCAGAAAAATTAGCAGAATTATTGGATGCAGAAACAATTGTAATTTTGACAGGAGTGGAGCAGGTAGCTATCAATTTCAATAAGCCTAATCAAAAATTTTTAGATAAGATAAACCTTGAACAGGCCCAACAATATATAGAAGAAGGTCACTTTGCACCAGGTTCTATGCTACCAAAGGTGGAAGCAGCTATGGCCTTTGCAAAATCAGAACCGGGAAGAAAGGCTATTATTACCCTTTTAGATAAGGCAGTAGAGGCATTAGAAGGCAAGACCGGTACTATAATTTTCGATGAATAAAGATATAGAATAAGGGATAGGGGATATACTATGGAAAATTCCTTTAAGGTCTGGGATAAGAGATAAGACAGAGGTAGGAGGTCAGAATTGCAGATTCAACCTGGATTGTCCGATGAGGGTCATCTGCCCACCATTGCTAGCTCCTACAAGACACTAGAATAGTAAGATACTAGGGAAAAGATTTCAAAAGTGACCGCCCCTAAAGAAGCGTTCTCTTAGGGATTGAAGAAAAACTTAAATGAACAGCTTCAAGCGGGGCAAAAAAGACCAGCCACTTCAAGCATTCATGCCTGATTGTGACTGGTCTTTTTATAAAGATATTATTTTTTGAATTAGCGATTGATATTAATCTATATCAACCCTAAATACTTCTCAAAGAATAACAT
>DUPX01000092.1 GCA_012838085.1 Eubacteriaceae bacterium | reverse complement strand
TGCCTTAATTTTAATTTTAATAATTAAATTTATTTATAATCTTATTCACCATCATAATAGAAAAAAAGTCTTTACCATGGGAATTATAAATATAGCAGTAGTTCTTAGTATTATTTATTTTTTATTTATTGTACTCTGGGGTCTTAATTATCATAGACTTCCCCTATCAAATAATATTAATCTGGAGGTAAAACCAGTATCTATTGAAATATTGCATTCCCTGTGCGAAGATTTAATAGGAAAAACAAATTATTTAAGGGAAAATGTAGATGAGGATGAATTTGGCGTAGCCTATATTGATGATAATTTTGAAAATATTGCTGAAAGATCTCAATTAGGTTTTAATGAATTGAAAAAAAAATATAATTTCTTTGATTTGAAAATTAGCAAACCTAAGGGTGTTATATTTTCCAAGGCACTGTCTTATGCAGGTATAGCAGGAGTTTATTCTCCCTTTACTGGGGAAGCAAATATAAATACTATGGTGCCCCAGCCTATGTTGCCTAATACCACAACCCACGAAATAGCACATCAACTAGGCTTTGCAAGGGAAGATGAAGCTAATTATATTGCCTATCTAGCTTGTATACATCATCCTGATAAGGACTTCCAATATTCTGGTATGCTATTAGCCCTAATTCATTCTATGAATACCTTATACAGACAGGATATTAATAGCTATAACCAGCTAATAGATGACTATTCTAATGGTGTAAGGCGAGATTTAACTGCCATTAATAATTTTTGGAATAGTTATAAAGGACCAATAGAAAAAACATCCCAAAAAATTAATAATACCTACCTAAAATCAAACTTGCAAAAGGATGGCACAAAAAGCTACGGAAGAATGGTGGATTTGCTTATTGCAGAGTATAAAGAAAAATTAATAAATTCCATTAATTAAATCCTTTATAACTTCTGATGCTAAAATAAGTCCAGCTACAGGTGGAACAAATGAAATGCTGCCAGGTACTTGTTTTCTATGGCCATTAGCTCCTGTATTTAATGGCTTTATAGGAGATTCCTTAGAATATACTACCTTAAGGCTAGGTATATTTCTTTTTTTTAATTCTGTTCTCATAACCCTAGCTAAGGGACAATAGGATGTATTATAAATATCATCTACTTCCAGCATTGTAGGGTTTATTTTATTCCCTGCTCCCATGCTACTAATAATTGGAATACCCTTCTTAAAGCACCTTTCTATTAGGTCTATCTTAGAAGTAACCATATCAATAGCATCCACTACATAATCATATCCATAGGACAATATCTCCTCCCCTATTTCAGCTCTATACATTTCCCTAAATACCTTAACATCTGCCTGGGGATTTATATCTAGAATTCTTTCCCTCATTACATTCACCTTAGGCCTTCCTATGGTTTTAGTAGTAGCATGTATTTGCCTATTAATATTAGTTATATCTATCTCATCATAATCTATAAGAATAAAAGATCCAATAGATGACCTAGCCAATGCTTCTACAGCGTAAGAGCCTACCCCACCAATACCAAAAATTCCAATTTTGGATTTTTTTAATCTGTTTAAATTTTCTTTACCTAATAATAATTCTGTTCTTGAAAAAGCATGTATCATAATTTCACTCCACTTTTTTATTAATTTACTAATCTGCATAAATTCCTACTTTAATACAATACTACTATATATCTAATTGTTTTTATATATTATTATTTAGATATAATATGAATTTATAAAAATATTTTTTTGAAAATACTTCCATATTATGCAAATTTTAATTAGTGTTTAAATAAATTTTATGGATAAACTATAATTGCAGAACCTAAATAGTAATAGGAGGTGAATATCAATGGCAAATAGGAGTAGTAATAGGATAATGGTCCCTGAAGCTAGAAGTGCCCTAGATAAATTCAAGCTTGAGGTGGCAAATGAACTTGGAATTACAAACTATGATCAAATTGATAAGGGAAATTTAACTTCCAGAGAAAATGGTTATGTTGGTGGTAATATGGTAAGAAAAATGGTAGAGACTTATCAGAGAAATATTTCAAATAAATAAATTTTAACTTAAGGGAGAATATTCTCCCTTAAGTTTTTTATAAAAAGCCTATATTAATAGCTCAACTAATAAAATCTGCAAATTGAGTATTGTATAGTTTTTCATAAAATCCCTTTTTATTAATTAATTCTTTATGATTGCCCTGTTCTATTACCTCTCCTTCATTAATAACTAATATTAAATCAGCATTTTTTATTGTAGACAATCTATGGGCAATTACAAAGCTGGTTCTGCCTTTCATTAATGACTTCATTGCCCGTTGAATTAAAACTTCTGTTCTGGTATCAACACTACTGGTGGCCTCATCCAAAATAAGAATTATAGGATTTGCCAATATTGCCCTGGCAATAGTTAAAAGCTGTTTCTGTCCATGGGATATATTAGTGGCCTCTTCATTTATTATGGTATCATACCCGTCAGGCAGAGTCCGAACAAAATGATCAACATATGATATTTTTGCTGCCTTAATTACTTTTTCCTCTGTAGCATTATCGCAACAATAACTAATATTTTCCCTAATTGTCCCGTTTAATAGCCAAGTATCCTGAAGAACCATCCCGAACATACTCCGTAAATGTCCTCTGCTAAGGTCTCTAATATCTATTCCATCCACTAAAATCCTTCCTGAATCAATTTCATAAAATCTCATCAATAAATTTACCAAAGTAGTTTTCCCTGCCCCTGTAGGTCCAACTATTGCTATTGTTTGTCCCTTCTTTACGTCAATACTCATATTCCGTATTACAGGAACATCCTTCTCGTAGCCAAAACTTACATTTTCAAATCTCACATTGCCCTTAGGATTTTGAATAAATCGTTTTGTTATTGGCTCTGATATTTCTTCTTCCTCATCTAATACCTCAAATATTCTTTCAGCAGAAGCTATGGTGGATTGTATAATATTTGAAATATTAGCAGTTTGGGAAATAGGCTGGGTAAATTGTCTAGCATATTGGATAAAAGCCTGAATATCCCCTATAGTTATAAACCTCTTAGTTACCAATATCCCTCCTACAACACAGACCATCACATAGGCAAGATTACCTATAAAAATCATTGAGGGCATAATAGCACCTGATATAAATAATGCTTTATGACTTGATTTATAGAGTTGATTATTTATTCCTTCAAATTTTTCCAAGGAATTTTCTTCCCTATTAAAGGCTTTAATAATTTCGTGACCAGTATACATTTCCTCAATATGACCATTAAGTTCCCCAATTTTTTTCTGCTGTAAAGAAAAAAATTTTTGAGAACGACGAACGATATATTTAGTGACTAGATAATAAAGGGGTAAGGTGGCTACTATTATTAAAGTCATAATAGGGCTAATAGTAAGCATCATAATAATTACCCCTATTAAGGTTATTCCAGAGGTAATGGTTTGGGTTATGCTTTGTTGTAATGTACTGCTTATATTATCAACATCATTGGTTACCCTGCTTAACACTTCTCCGTGGGTTTGATTATCAAAATACTTAAGAGGAAGGTGATTTAATTTTTCTTTTACCTCCTCCCTAATATCAAATACAATCTCCTGGGTAGTCTTTGCCATAATATATTGTTGAATATAATTAAATAAGGAACTAACTATATATAATCCAGCTAGAATAAATAAAATATTCTTTATATAATTAAAATCAGCTTGGTTTAGAAAGTCATTTTGCTTATTGGTTATATTCCCAAATATTCTTGTAATTGCATATCCTAATACCTTTGGACTTATTATAGTAAAGGCTGTGCTTATAATAGCAGCAATAAGTACTATAAAAATCCTTCCCAGATAAGGCCTTATATAGGCAAATAATCTTATAAAAGTTCCCTTAAAGTCCTTTGGTTTTTCCACAGGTATTCCCATACCATGACCTGGCCCCCTGCCTCCCATAGGAGGTCTTATTCTTCTAGATTCTTCTTTCATGCTAATTCCTCCTTAGAAAGTTGGGATGATACAATCTCTCTGTATACTTCACAATTCCTAATTAGGGAATCATGATTGCCGATACCTGCAATTTTCCCTTCATCTAAAACTATTATAGTATCTGCTTTTCTTATGGTGGTCACCCTTTGGGCAACAATAATAATAGCTGCTTTATGGGTTGTTTCTCTAAGGGCCCTCCTTAGCTTTGCATCGGTATTATAATCTAAAGCAGAAAAACTATCATCAAAGATATATATTTCTGGTTTCTTTACTAAAGCTCGGGCTATTGCCAAACGTTGTTTTTGTCCTCCGGAAAGATTAGTCCCCCCCTGGGAGATTTTGGATTCTATACCATCCTCCATTTCAGAAATAAATTCCATGGCCTGGGCTATTTCTGCTGCATGAGTGATTTCTTCTATAGTAGCGTCTTCTTTTCCATATCTTATATTTTCAGCAATTGTTCCAGAAAACAGCATTGATTTTTGTGGAATTATACCCATTTTTGAACGCAAATCTTTCTGACTCATGTGTCTAATATCTACACCATTTAATAATATGCTTCCTTCTGTAACATCATAAAGACGGGGAATTAATTTAATAAGGGTGGATTTTCCCGAGCCAGTTCCGCCAATAATAGCTGTAATTTTACCTGGTTCTGCTGTAAAAGAAATGTTTTCTATTGCTGCTCTTTCTGCCCCTTCATATTTAAAACTTACATTTTTAAATTCTAAATATCCCCTTTTCTTTTCTTTTGCAGCTATATTCTTATCTATACCTTTATCTACAATACTGGGAGTAATATCTAATACTTCTATTACCCTATTGGCTGAAGCACTTGCCCGAGGAATCATTATAAAAATCATAGATACCATAATAAGGGAGAATAATATTTGTATAATATATTGAATAAAGGCCATTAAGTCCCCCACCAGCATTTCTCCAGTATTAATACGGATACTGCCAAACCAAACTATAATAATAATACTCATATTCATAATAAGCATCATAAGGGGCATTGTGATAGCCATTATCTTATTTACCCTTATAGCTGTATCTTTTAGATCTATATTAGCCTTGTTAAAGCGTTGATTTTCATGACTTATTCTATTAAAGGCTCTTATTACCCTAATTCCTGTTAGACCTTCTCTAACTATAAGATTTATCTTATCAAGTTTTTCCTGCATAGATTTAAATAAGGGCATGGATTTTTTAGAAATAATAATCACTATCACAATCAATAGGGGAACAATAAATACTATAAATAATGATAATTTCACGTCCCTGGTAATGGCCATAATAATACTGCCTATTAAAAGCATTGGAGCCCTAAGCATTAGTCTAAGGCCCATTATAGTAATTCTCTCCATCTGGGTAATATCATTTGTGGTTCTGGTAATTAAAGAAGCGGTGCCAATTCTATCAAATTCTGCTAGGGAAAAGCTTGCCACCCTTCTAAAAACCTTAGTTCTAAGATCCCTACTATAAGAAGAAGCCACTTTGGCAGATAAATAATTAGATGTAATTATACTTATTGTGGCTATTAAAGCAACTAGAATCATAACAGCCCCCACTCGTAGAATATAGCCTGTGTCCCCATTTACTATTCCGATATCTACAATATCTGCCATTAATGTAGGTAAAAATACCTCAGATATTGCCTGAGTAAAGGTAAGTATAATTATTAGAAATATTGAAATTCTATAGGGCCTTAAAAACTTTAATAGTCTAAACAAGATATCAACTCCATGTTTGTTGTAAATTTGCAATATCAATTATGTATTAAAATACACTAATATTATCTATATTTTCTTGGATTAATGTCAAGAAATTTTGCAAAGGGCATTTTGGATACTTCACAAAAATCTAGATTCTCCTGAGTTTTGGTGCCCTCCTATATTTTTGGAGGGATAGGTCTCTTACAACCCCTTTTTTATTTAAATAAGGTAAAACTTTCTATTAAATGAAAAATGGCATAGCTGAATAAAAGCAACTATGCCCAGTGGTAATTCTTATAGAACAATATTTTTTTCTTCACCTTTAATCCATGAATATACATTATCAAATACTATATTTGCTCTTTTAACCATTGATTCCTCTGTAGCAAAGGCTATATGAGGGGTTACTAAGGTATTCCTTGAATGAAATAAAGGATGATCAGAAGATATTGGAGGCTCACTTTCAAATACATCTATAGCTGCCCCTCCTATATCCCCACTATTTAATGCTGCAGCCAAAGCCTTACTATCTAAGACAGGTCCCCTTGCTGTATTTATTAAGAGGGCATTCTTTTTCATTAATTTAATCTTTTCTTCAGAAATTAACCCCTTTGTATTGTCATTTAGTGGAAGATGTAAAGACACAATATCACTTTGTGATAATAGCTGGTCTAAGCTTACATATTTAATGCCCAACTCTTTTGCCTTTGGGGATTCTGATCTACTATACCCTAATAGCTTACAATGAAATACCTTTAATAATTCTGCAACCTTTAAACCTATAGCTCCTGTACCTACTATTCCCACTACTTTTCCATTTAATTCATTTCCTACCAAACCTTCCTTGGTTCCTGATTGCCTAACTACTTTATCACTTGGAATTATATTTCTTAGTAATGATATAATCATAGCTATAGTAAGTTCCGCCACTGCTTCAGTAGCATAGCCCTGAGCATTAGATACCCTGATACCCCTTTCCTTACAAGCCTCTAGATCTACATGGTCAAAACCTGTAAAGGCAATGGATATATATTTTAAATTGTTTGCTGCCCTTATTACATTACCATTTAAAGGACTATTGGCAATTATTAATATATCAGCATCCTTTACCCTTTCTTTTAGCACCTCTTCATCCTTTTCCACTTTATTGTAAGCTATAAATTCATGACCCATTTCTAAAAGATCTTGGGAAAGTTTGTTTAAAACCTCTTCCTTTACTGCTAAAGGTTCTAATAATACAATTTTCATTATTACTATCTCCCTATTCTATATATTCTCTTGCTTCTTCCTCACCCCTAAGGACCCTTAAGGTTCCAAAGGCTAGTGATTCCATCTCATTTTCCCCTGCCATTATTTCTATTGGGGCTATGAACTTTATTCTCTTTATAATCCATTGGGTAAACATCTTAGAGTGGGCTATTCCACCAGTAATAACAATATAGTCTACCTCTCCCTCTAACACAGTGGATAGTTCACCAATACCTTTCGCTACCTGATATGCCATTGCCTCATATATGAGCTTTGCATATTTATCCCCATTTGCAATTCTAGATTCTATTTCCCTAGCATCTGTTGTATTAAGATAGGCTTTTAATCCCCCATCTCCTCTTAGCATTCGATGAACTGTTCTCTTATCATATTCCCCAGAAAAACATAGATCTATCAAGCTTCTACAGGGTACCCTCCCTGCCCTCTCAGGAGAAAATGGGCCCTCATCATCAGAAATAATGTCAACTATTTTACCCTTTTTATGTACCGATAATGAAATACCTCCTCCTAGGTGTGCCACAACAAAATTTAAGTCCTCATATTTTTTGCTGTATTTTTTAGCTACTTTCATTGCCATTGCCCTAGAATTTAAAACATGAGAGGCACTTGTCCTTGTAATCTTTGGCATCCCGGAAATTCGTGCAATATCCTCAAACTCATCTACCATTACACTATCATAAATATAAGCATCAACCCTTGCAGTCTTAGCCAATTCATATGCTAAAACAGCTCCTAAATTTGAAGCATGTTCTGTTATAGGGTTTTCACTTAATCTCTTAACCATAGTTTCATTAACTAAATAAGCACCAGCCTTACAGGGAAGTATCATTCCCCCTCTGCCAGTAATTGCAGAAAAATCACTTATGGAATAGCCCTTATCTGCTAAGTACTGTAATATAGTTTCTTCTCGCATTTTAAATTGGGATATAGTATCAGGAAACTGACTAATTATTTCTGCTGGATGTTCAATATTGGCAACCATTTCCTGAACTTCATCATTGTATACAGCAATTTTTGTGGATGTAGAGCCAGGATTAATTACTAGTATCCTAGTCAAAATATCACACCTCCCCTAATCTAATATTATATCTAATTAAGGAAATTGTAATTATACAATTTCCTTAATATATATAAGTTCTTATACTAAATCCATACCTGCCTGTAATGCCCTTTTATTAATTTCTACAAATTGAGACTTTACATTTTCTTCTATGATTTTGTCCCAATCTATTTCCTGTAAATTCATTAGCTTTACAGTAGAACCTAAAAGTATAACATTCATAACCCTTTCATTCCCTAATTCTCTAGCCTTTTCTGCTGCATCTACTATTATTGTATCAGCCTTATCCTTTAACTCATCAAGGATTTTATCACTATATTCGCCCTTTCCAGAAAGAAGGGAAACAGGTTTAATTTGAAAGTTATTAACTACAATCTTTCCCCCTATTTTTAAATATTCTAACCATCTAAGGGCTTCCATTTTTTCAAAGGAAACTAATATATCAGCTCCACCTATTTCAATAACGGGAGACTCTACCTTATCTCCATAACGAACCTGAGAAGAAACTGAACCTCCCCTTTGACTCATGCCGTGAATTTCACTCATCTTCACATCATATCCTGCTTCCATTAAGCCAGTTGTAAGAAGTTTACTCGCCAATATTGTACCCTGTCCTCCCACACCTACCAATAATATGCTTTTAGTCATCTTATTTTACCACCTTTCTTATTGCTCCAGTTGGGCAAACTTGATAACATACACTACATCCTACACATTGGTTATAATCAATATAGGATTTATTTATATCGGTCTTAAATTCTATTGCGGGACATCCTGTTTTTGTACATCTCTTACATCCAATACACACTTCTTCTTCAACTTCATATTTATCAGAAAACAGTCCTTCAAATTCTTCCCTATCTTCCTTAGTAAATTTCTTTAATGCACAGGGCCATCTTGTAATAATAACAGAGGGTTCATCTTCTATTGCCAAGGCCCAATTAAAGGCGTTTCTCATTGCCTCCAAATCATTAGGATTAACAGATATTACATTATTAATACCACATGCTCTAACCAAAGTTTCTATATCTAGAGATATAGTTGGATCTTTTTCAGCAGTATAGCCGGTCCCTGGATTATCTTGGTGGCCTGTCATTGCTGTAGCCCTATTGTCTAACACAACATTTATGGTGTTTCCCTTATTAAATACTGTACTTAAGAGTCCACTTATACCGGTGTGGAAGAAAGTGGAATCTCCCTGCATTGCAATAACCCTTCGCTTATTATCTTCTAACATATTGAAAACTGATTGGGCACCATGGGCAGCAGGATAGGCACTTCCCATATTAATAGTGAAGTCTATTCCATCATAGGGTTCAGCCATTCCTAAGGTATAACAACCGATATCTCCTACCACTACAGCATTTTTCTTTGCAATTATCTTTCTTAGTTCATAGAAAAATCCTCTATGGGGACAACCGGCACATAGGGTTGGAGGTCTTGGAACTACCATGGACTTATCATATTCAAGGGAAGGTTTGGTGCTTCCTTCTACAGACTTTCTAATAATATCTGGAGTTAATTCCCCATATGGTGGGAAGGTGTCTACTCCATGACAGTCAAATCCTAGCATTTTTACTCTTTCTTCGATGATTGGGTCATTTTCTTCTATAATATAGATTTTATCTACTTGGCTAGCAAATTCTTTAATCATTTCATCAGGTAGTGGATAAGTAAATCCTAGTTTTAAATAAGATGCACTTTCTCCAAATACCTCCTTGGCATAATTAAAGCACATTCCAGAGGAAATAACTCCAATTTTCTTGTCATTCCACTCTATAAAGTTAAGGGGAGTATTGTTAGAATATTCCTTAAGTTTTTCTATTCTTTCCTCTACCTTTACCCTTAATATCTTCGCAAATGCAGGAACTGTAATATATTTTTGTTTATTTTTCTTATATTCAATTATAGGAACTTCTTCCCTATCATAACAATCTACAATACTCTTTGAATGGCAGACTCTGGTAGTAGTTCTTAGTAATACTGGAGTATCAAATTCCTCACTTATTTCTAAGGCTATTTTCACCATATCTTTAGATTCTTGACTATCACTTGGTTCTAACATTGGAATCTTTGCAAAGGGTGCAAAATGCCTATTATCCTGTTCTGTCTGTGAAGAGTGCTGGCCAGGTTCGTCAGCTGTTACAATAACCAATCCTCCTGTCACACCAGTGTACGCAAAAGACATAAGTGGGTCACTGGCTACATTTAATCCCACATGTTTCATAGAAGCGATAGCCCTAGCTCCAGCTATGGAGGCTCCAATTGAGGATTCTAAAGCCACCTTTTCATTAGCAGCCCACTCTGCCTTTATCTCCTCATACTGGGTAATGTTTTCCAGGATCTCTGTGCTTGGTGTGCCCGGATATGCAGCTGCATATCTTACTCCCGCTTCATAAGCACCCCTAGCAATAGCTTCATTTCCTGTTAGTAATTTTTTCATATAAATTCCCCCTTTATATATTTTTACTAGATGCACTTGCAGAAATTGCTATAGATAAAAACTTTTCTTCCGATGTTGAGCCCCTAGAAGTTAATACTATAGGTACCTTAGCTCCTAATATAATCCCTGCCATTTTTGCCCCAGCAGAATACAACAGGGTTTTCCCCAAAATATTCCCTGATGCTATATTTGGTACTAATACCAAATCGGTATTTTCTATAACTGGGCTTTTAAAACCTTTAATAATAGCTGATTTCTTACTCATCATTAAATCATAAGATATAGGTCCATCAATAATACAATCTTTTATCTCATTATTTTCTGATGCTAATTTTAGTTCTACTGCGTCTACTGTTTCTTGCATTTTAGGATTTATAGTTTCCACTGCACAAAGCACAGAAACCTTTGGCCTTTTATAACCCATAGATTTAAGGGCATTTACAGAATTCTGTATTATTTGCTTTTTTTCTTCTAATGTAGGACTAATATTCATACCCCCATCTGTTACAAATAGTAATTTATGATAGTTTGGAATTTCAAATATAGCCATGTGGGACATGATATTATCTGTTCTTAAGCCCTTCTCCCTATCTACAACAGCCTTCAATAAATCCCCTGTTTGTATTTTCCCTTTCATAATAAAATCAGCTTTATTTTCATGGATTAATTCCACTGCTTTTTGGGCAGAAAGTATATCATCCTTTTGGTCTATAATATCATACTCATCCCTATTCTCCCCTAAGCTTAATAAGATATTTTCGATCTTTTCCAAGTCCCCTATTAAAATGGGCTCAATAATGTCAGACTTTCTAGCCTTAATTACAGCTTCTAAAGTATGGTCATCTGCTGCAGAGACAACTGCTATCCTGCTTTTAGTAGTGCTACTTTTCATATTGTCAATAAGATGGTCAAAGCTTTTTATCTCCATATAATTCCCCCTATATGTTAATATCTTACTATTTATTATATAGTAAAATAGTAACAATTCAAAATATATCAATTTTCTACAAAAAACACCTTTGCCCCTTTGGATAGGAAACCTAGTTTTTCTTCGAAGGTTGCTATGAAACCTTATTATCTTTCTTAATTCGGTAGGGGTTCCTTTACAACCCCTATTTTTTTATATAAAAGAAGGTCTTTCCTAATAAAAAGGGAGAAGTTGTAATTAGCTAATAATTAAAACTTCTCCCTATAAAACTATCTGAAATTACTCATCAAATGCTTCTGATACATCCCACTCTTCCCATACCCTACCTACTAGGTCTGGTCCTGGTTTTAGTGTTTTCTTCCCTGGTTTCCATCCAGAAGGTGTAACTTCTGTACCGCCAGATTCCCTTACTAATTGATAGGCTTTAACTTGTCTAATAGTTTCGGATACATTTCTACCCACTGTAGGTGTAAGTACTTCAAAGCCTTGAACAATGCCATCAGGGTCTATAATAAATCTACCCCTAGTCTCGGTTCCACTATCTTCATCATAGATTCCATACATCTTTCCAATACTACCATCCTGATCAGAAAGCATTGGGAAAGGAATATTTTTCCCTATCATTTTGGATAATTCATGTTCATTCCACATTTTGTGTACAAAAACTGAATCTGTGCTTACAGAAAGGACTTGTACATTTAAGTCTTCAAATTCTGGGTTTTTTTCAGCAACTGCTGAAACTTCAGTAGCTCAGACGAAGGTAAAGTCTCCTGGATAAAAACATAATACTACCCATTGGCCTTTAAATTCCTCTAGGCTTACATTTGCAAACTTTCCATCTACAAATGCTGGTGCTGTAAATAATGGTGCAGGTTTTCCAACCTTAATCATTCCCATCTCTTCCTCCTTTTGGATTACTTCCACATTTTTTTCTTCTGCAGCCTTTGCAGGTTTGTTAATTGCTGGTCGCTGGCATCCTGGCTTGAATTCTTCCACTAAACCACCTCCAATATTTTTTTATATTGCAAAGATTATAATGCAATATCTTGTAAACATATACCCAAAAGTAAATAAATTAATCTTTTTACACTATTTATCATAATCTATTGGAAAATATCTAAAACCTCTATGTTTGAATATTAAAAAACCCAATACTATATAGTACTGGATTTTTAATAGGCTTATTTAGTTAAATATTCATCTATGGCATTTGCAGCTGTTTTACCTGCTCCCATTGCTAGGATAACTGTAGCAGCTCCTGTTACCGCATCTCCCCCTGCATAAACTCCCGGTATACTAGTGGCCCCGGTTGCTTCATCTACAATAATACCTCCCCAACTATGGGTTTCTAGTCCTTCAGTTGTTGCCTTTATTAGAGGGTTTGGTGACTGGCCTATAGCTATCACCACAGTTTCTACTTCTATTTCTTTTTCCGATCCCTCTATAGGTATTGGTCTTCTTCTACCAGAAGCATCTGGTTCCCCTAATTCCATATCTATACATTCTATCGCCCTTACCCAACCATCTTCTGTCCCTAAAATTCTGGTTGGATTTGAAAGTAGCTTGAAGATTATTCCTTCTTCTTTTGCATGATGAACTTCTTCTACTCTAGCAGGCATTTCTTCTTCTGAACGTCTATATACAATGTATACATCCTCTGCACCTAATCTTTTTGCACTTCGTGCCGCATCCATGGCTACATTTCCTCCACCGAATACCGCCACCTTTTTTCCAACATAGACAGGGGTATCGGATTCTGGAAATTTATAAGCTTTCATTAGATTAATTCTAGTTAAGAATTCATTTGCTGTATATACCCCATTATAATTTTCTCCAGGTATACCCATAAAACTTGGTAAGCCAGCCCCAGTTCCAATAAAAACTGCTTCATATCCCTTATCTTTTAATTCATTAATGGAGAATACTCTACCTATTACCATGTTGGTATCTATTTCTACGCCCATTTCCTTTAGACTATCTATTTCCTTTTGTACAATGGCCTTAGGTAATCTAAACTCTGGAATACCATACATTAAAACGCCACCGGCCACATGGAAAGCCTCAAATATAGTAACTTTATAACCTAATTTAGCTAAATCACCTGCACAGCTTAATCCAGCAGGTCCAGAGCCAATTATAGCTACCTTTTTATTATTAGATTTAATATTTAGCTTTTTATCTTCAATATTTTTCATATGCCAATCAGCAACAAATCTTTCCAATCTACCTATGGCAACTGGTTCACCTTTTATTCCTCTTACACAAAGTTCTTCACATTGGGTTTCTTGAGGACATACTCTCCCACATACTGCAGGTAGAGAATTTGTTTCTTTAATTTTTTGATAAGCCCCTTCAAAATCTCCCTCTGCAACTAATTTTATAAATTCTGGTATTTTAACATGAACTGGACAACCCTTTACACAAGGCTTATGCTTACATTGGAGACACCTTTCAGCTTCTTCCATAGCCTGTTCTTCTGTATAACCTAGCACTACTTCCTTAAAATCTTTATTTCTTTCCTCTGGATCTCTTGTATTAATTTCAACTTTCTTTAGCGACATATTTGCCATTTTAATTCCCTCCAAGACCAATTCTACATTTATGCTCTTTTTCTTTATACATTCCTTGCCTTCTCATGGCTTCATCAAAGTCAATTAAATGGCCATCAAAATCTGGACCATCTACACAGGCAAATTTAACCTCGCCACCTACGGTTACCCTACAACCACCACACATACCAGTTCCATCAATCATTATGGGATTCATGCTAACTATAGTTTTAATTCCATATTCACGTGTTAAATCACTAACTACTTTCATCATAATTAATGGCCCAATGGCAACAACTAAGTCATAGTCATTTCCTTCATCAATCAATTGTTTTAAAATGTCAGTTACAAAACCTTTTTTTCCATATGAACCATCATCTGTAGTTACAAAGCTTTTACTACTTACCGCCTTCATTTCCTCTTCTAAAATTACAATATCTTTATTTCTAAATCCTATAATGGTATGGACTTCTCCTCCTAGGCTGTGGATCTTCTTAGCCTGGGGATAAGCTATTGCTGCTCCTAGTCCCCCGCCAATTACTGCTACCTTTTTATATCCTTCTAAATTAGTTGGAACTCCTAAAGGACCTACAAAATCTAAAATATTGTCTCCTTCTTCTAAATTACCCAACAACATTGTTGTCTTTCCGACTTCTTGAAAGGTAATGGTTACAGTTCCTTCTTCTCGGTCATAGTCAGCAATTGTTAAGGGAATCCTTTCTCCATCTTCCCGTACCCTAAGAATAATAAATTGTCCCGGCTCTGCCTTTTTAGCAATTTTAGGAGCAAGTATATCCATAGATTTTACACTTGAATTTAAAATTCTTTTTCTAATTATTTTATACATCTATTTCCTCCCTGATTTATTATTTACAAATAATATTATTTACTATTAGTATACAACTCTTTTAAAGGTATTTATAGAGTTGTCCAATAAAAACCAATTATTGACTATTATTTAACAAATTATATAGATTGAATGATAATAATTATACCATAATAAGTAAGATTTGTATATATATTTT
>DUPX01000091.1 GCA_012838085.1 Eubacteriaceae bacterium | reverse complement strand
CCTAGTCCCTCCACCTCTCTTAATAAGTCTTTTATTTATTTAGTTATCATAAAATCATTAGACCGAAGTGGGAGAGTATTAACATTAAAAGCCCTGCCACCATTGTACCCAAAAGACAAACTATAAATGCACTTTTAAAGGGCAATTTTAGCAAAGCTGCTATGGTACTTCCTGTCCATACTCCCGTTCCCGGTAAAGGAATTGCTACAAGAATAAACAGTCCCCACAAACTATACCTTTTCACCTTTTCAGATTTTCTATTGGCCCGATTGGTAACCCAATCAACAAAACCTGCAAAGATACCTATTCCCTTAAGACCCTTTAATATATTTGGTAGAAACTTTAAAATAAAGGGACAGGGTGCTATACTCCCTAATACAGATATTATATATGCATGAATATAGTTCATATCTAATACAAATATACCATAGGGTAGAGAACCTCTTAGCTCAATTAAGGGGGTGGCTGCCATAATAAGTACCATTAATTCACTTTTTAAAATTTCTAATAGCCCTGTCATTAACTATCCCCCTAGGTAATTTTATTGTACCAGCAGTAATTTTAGTTAATAATTATAATTCATCATAAATATCTATATTAGTATAGTATTCATGTTAGATTAGAACTATCCCTAGGTAGAATTTTTATTTAATCCATTAGAATTTCTTAGTTCTAGGTAGGATAGCCTTCCTAGAGAGTTTCATTTTACCCTGATTATCAATTTCCACTAGTTTTACTTCCACTTCATCCCCTTCAGCTAATACATCTTCCACCTTATTAATACGCTCATGGGCAATATTTGAAATATGAAGTAACCCTTCCTTTCCTGGCAAAATCTCCACAAAGGCACCAAAATTCATTATCTTAATTACCTTTCCTTTATAAACCTCTCCTACTACAGCATCCCTGGTAATATCTTCAATAATTTCTATTGCCCTATTGCCAGATTCCTGATTATTTGCAACTATATAAATAGTTCCATCATCTTCTATATCAATTTCTACCCCAGTATCCTCAATAATCTTATTTATAACCTTACCACCAGTACCTATAACATCTCTAATCTTATCTGGATGAACAGACATGGTAACAATCTTTGGAGCATATTTGCTAAATTCTGGCCTAGGCTTATCAATGGTTTCCTTCATTTTATCCAGTATATGTAATCTACCTATTCTAGCCTGTTCTAGTGCTTCTTCCAATATGGAACGATTTATTCCTTTGATTTTTATATCCATTTGCATAGCAGTAATTCCCTTTTCAGTACCTGCCACCTTAAAGTCCATATCTCCTAAAGCATCTTCCACACCTTGGATATCTGATAATATAGTGATTTTATTTCCTTCTTCAATCAAGCCCATGGCTATTCCAGCTACCATGCTCTTTATAGGTACTCCTGCATCCATAAGGGCCAAAGTACTTCCACAAACACTTGCCTGAGAAGAAGAACCATTACTACTTAATACCTCTGAAACCAATCTAACAGAATAGGGAAAGTCTTCCTTATCTGGCATCATAGGTAATAAAGATCTTTCTGCTAAAGCACCATGTCCAATTTCCCTTCTGCCAGGTCCCCTCATAAAGCCTGTTTCTCCTACACTATAAGGGGGGAAGTTATATTGATGGATAAAGGACTTATCCTCTTCTTCCTCAAGACCGTCTATTCTTTGGGCATCTCTTGGGGAGCCTAATGTTGCAATGGTCATCACCTGGGTTTCACCCCTAGTAAATAACCCTGAACCATGGGTTCTAGGTAGCATTCCTACCTCACTCCATATAGGTCTGATTTCATTTGGCTTACGACCATCTGGTCTAATTCCCATTTCCATAATTCTACTTCTTATTAATTCTCTTTTAACGTTAGATATTACTTTATTAACTATCTTAGAGATTACCTCATTATCTTGATATTTTTCCTCAAAATATTCTATAGATTCATTAGTTACTTTGTCAATTTCATCAGCTTGGGCCTGCTTTCCATGAATATCTAATGCATTAACAATTTTATCTACTACAAATTCCTTAATTTCTAACTCCAGGTCCTCATATAAATTCTCCGGTTCCTCAACAATTACTTTCTCTTGGCCCACTTCTGCAACAATGCCTTCAATAAATTCTACTATCTTTTTTATTTCTAAATGTCCAAATAAGATAGCTTCTAAAATTTCCTTCTCTGTCAATTCATTGGCACCTGCCTCAGTCATAACAATGGATTCCTTAGTGCCTGCAACTATTAGATCTAAGGAACTGGCCTCCCTTTGTTCCAGGGTAGGATTTATTATGTATTCCCCATCAACCAGTCCAACACTTACTGAACCTGTAGGCCCTGCGAAGGGAATATTAGATATGGAAAGAGCTATAGAGGAACCAATCATAGCCACCACATCTGGGGTACAATCCTGATCTACTGATAATACTGTAGCAATTACCTGGACATCATTGTGATAATTTTCTGGGAATAAAGGTCGGATAGGTCTATCAATTAATCTACTTGTTAAAACCGCCTTTTCACTGGGTTTTCCCTCTCTTTTAATAAAACCACCAGGTATTTTGCCTACTGCATAGGACTTTTCCACATATTCACAACTCAAGGGCAAAAAATCTAAGCCTTCCCTTGGGGTCTTTGATGCACAAGCTGTCACTAAAACAACGGTATCTCCATAATAAACAGTACAGGCTCCCTGAGCCAATCCTGCCAGTTTTCCTATTTCAACAATTAAGGGTCTTCCCCCTACTTCCATCTTATAGGTTTTCATTATCTATTCACTCCTTAAATTAATCCCTATTATTTTTATCTTTTATTATCTTTGAGGGGTTAGTTTTCCCTAGCACCCTATGCTTATATTAACCAAAAATAGTCTTAATTAATATAAAATAGAAAAGAGAGGAAGTTTATATTCTCCTCTACTAAGGGTAAAAAAGTTCCAAATATTCCCGCCCACTATAATTTAAAAATATTATAACAAATAAATCCAAAACAAACAAATAATTTAAAATCTAAAATATTTAAGATATATTATAACTCTTGGTTTTGTTTTAATGCTTTAATTTTATTAATAATTTGGGCTGGAATAAAGCCCAGCCCCTATACTTTAAAAACATCAGGCGAACAGGATATCTTGCCTCTATACTGAAAGGCCAAAGATGCCTCCTCCTTCTAATTATTTGGTTTTTCCAGTAGAGTTGCCTTTAATTCCTTGGTTTCTTTTCCATTTCTAACAATGGTGATTGTCAGTTCATCTCCCACTTTTTTCTGACTAATTAATTTTGTTAATTGTTCCATGGTGATAATCTTATCTCCATCGATCTCTATTATTACATCCCCCCGCCTAATTCCGGCCTTATGAGCAGCACTACCGCTCATTACATCATGAATATATATACCAATTGGCAGTTTATAGATCTTGGCAGCTTCCTCATCTATATCTCCGGCAACAATACCTAAATATGGCCGAGATACATAGCCCTGGCTTAATAATTCTTGAATAATAGGTTTTGCATAGTTTATAGGGATAGCAAAACCTAATCCTTCCACCTTAGAATCTGCAATCTTTATAGTATTAATTCCTATTAATTGTCCCCTACCATTGACTAGAGCACCACCACTATTACCTGGATTTATTGCCGCATCTGTCTGGATCAGCTTTAAGTTTTTATCTGCCAAATGTAACTCCCTATCTAGTCCGGATACAATTCCTGAAGTAACTGTGCCACTATAGCCTAATGGATTTCCTATTGCAATTGCCCTTTCCCCTACAAAAAGATTATCAGAATCTCCAAATTCTATAGCCTTTATACTCTTCTCTATGCCCTGGGGAATATCCTTTCTCTCTATCTGAATTACCGCTAAATCCGCATCTGGATCTGCGCCAATTAGCTTGGCATCTGCCCTATCTTCATTATTAAATGCCACTGTCAATTGATGGGCCTTATCCACCACATGCTGATTAGTCATAATCATAATACCTTCATTACTAATCTCAAATATTACTCCCGAGCCAGCTCCCTCTTGGATAACTTGATTCATAAAGATGTCTCGGCTTTGGACCCTATTGGTAATAGCTACAACAGAAGGTCCTACCTTTTGGACAATTTCCTCTGTGGAAAGTTGGCTATCCTTTTGAAAGTTTTTTTCACTATCTTCTATTATTCCCCCTTCTCCACTTTTATCAAAACTAGAATCCCTATCGATTTTTTCTCCCGCTAAATCCCCTGTTATTATATAGTTTACAATATTATATCCAGCACCTATTGCAGTCCCTCCCACCAGAGAAACAATAATTGCTAAAATAATAATCTTGGTAAAGGAAAGACCTTTTTTCCTTTTTTTCCCTATTTCCAATACTTCATATTCATTATGATTATCTCTATTATTATAATCCATAAAATCACCTCATTTTATTATAATGATTTAGAATAAGGGTGGCAGGTCGGTATGGAATCTACCCCTACAACACTATTAAACGACGAGGGCGTGGTTCTCTACTCCCCTAGCCCATATCCCTGACCTTAGAGGAATACTCCATAGCATATCCCTTTCCTTATCCCTATCCTACCCCAATTTTATTACAAAATTATGAACTAATTGTTAACAATTGGGTTTATTACAACTTTTCCCCATCTAAGGTAAAGGTAAATTCTACGCCTTTTTCCCTACTACTGGATACATTCAATCCTTGATTATGCAATCTAATAATTTCCTTTACAATGGATAGTCCTAAGCCTGATCCTTCCCTATCCTTCCCTCTAGAAGAATCTAACTTATTAAACCTATCAAATATATATTTTAAATCTTCCTTGGATATTACACTGCCAGTATTTCTCACACTTATAAAAACCCTATTATCCTTATACTGGGTTTTTATATATATTTTACCCCCATTTTCAGTAAATTTAACTCCATTATCAAAAAGATTATAAAGTACCCTTTCTATTCCACTTATATCACCATAGGCAATAAACTTTTCCCTCTCCAAATTTAAATCAATCTGTAAATCTTTTTCCTTAATCCGCCTTTCAAACTTATCTATTTCATTTAATATCAATTGGTTTATATCAAAGGGAGTAATTTCTAAATTTAGTTGACCCCCTTCTATCTTTGATAAATCCAGAATATTATTTGTAAGTTTTGTCAATCGTTGACTTTCTTCTAGAACTATATTTAAGTATTCCTCCTGGTCTTTTTTTTCTATTGTGCCGTCTAAAATCCCCTTTACGAAACCATTAATGGAGGTTAGGGGTGTCCTCAAATCATGGGATATATTTGAAATAAAATCTCTCCTCATGGTCTCTAATTTTTTAAGATCATCAGCCATGATATTTAAATTTTTTGCCAACTCTCCCAATTCATCTTCCCGGTTTATCTCCAATTTCTTATTAAAATTCCCCTTAGCTATAGCCCCTACCCCATCATTAATTCTACTTATTTCCTGGGTAAGATTTCTAGATGTTAAAAAAACTAATATAAATGCTATAAGGGAAGAAATAACAAGGGAAATCAAAGTAATCCTTCTTATATCCTTAGTAGTCTTAAGGATTTCCGGAATAGAGCTGTGTATAAATAGACCTAATACCACCTGATTCCCTGTTTTTATTGGGTATCCTATGGTCAACACCGGTTGCTGGAAAAAACCCTTAAAGGTTCCTTCCCTTTTAAGAATTTTCCCCTGGAATACCTCCTGAATTTCATCAATTTCTAAATCTTTAATAAAGGTGGTTAAATCATCCTGACCTGAATTTATATATACCTGCCCCCTTCTATTAAGTATCCAAATCCTGGCATCCAAATACCGATCTAATGCCTCCAATTCAAATGCTAAACGGTCTATATCCACAATTCCACTTTCAAAATAGGTCAAATATTGGCTTTCTATAATCTTTGCCTGTTCTACTAAAAGATCCTGTTTTTGTTGGATAAAATAATTTTCCAAGGTTTTAGACATAGAAAAACCTAGGATAATAAAACCAGCTAATATAATACATATATTTATGATAAGTAGTTTTCCAAATAAGGTTTTCAAAATAGCCACCCCATTATAGGATTTTCTTTTTATTTTTAAACTAAATAGAAGTGTCAAATTTATAGCCCACACCCCAAATAGTTTTGATTTCCCAGGGATCATCTTGGTTTAGCTTTTCCCTTAACCTTTTAATATGGACATCCACCGTCCTACTTTCCCCTATATAGTCATACCCCCAAATCTTATCTAGCAATTGTTCCCGGGTAAACACCCTATTGGGATTAGAAGCTAAAAAATATAAAAGTTCCAATTCCTTAGGGGGCAATTCCAACCTCTTTCCATGATAATTAAGGGTATAATTAGATAGATTTATTCCAATATTAGGATAGATAATTTCTTTATGGTCTTGCTTATCAAATTGGTATCTCCTTAACACCGCCTTTACCCTAGCTACTAATTCTTTCCCCTCAAAGGGCTTTACTATATAGTCATCTGCCCCTAATTCTAAACCTAGTACCTTATCAAAGGTTTCCCCCTTTGCAGTAACCATTATAATTGGAATATTACTAATTCTACGAATTGCCCTGCATACTTCATAACCATCCATTTCCGGTAGCATTAAATCCAAAATAACTAAATCTGGGGTTTCCCTTCCAAAGGCTTCCAGGGCGGTTTTCCCATCAAAATATTCTAAAGTAGTATAGCCTTCTTTTTTTAGATATAGGGCTATTAACCTAAGGATATTTTCATCATCATCTACAATCATTATTTTTTTATTTCTATCCATAATAAATTCACCTGCCTACAAATCATACCATTATTATAAACTATCTATCCTATGGGTGTCACCATAGGATAGTGCCAAAGGCACATTTTATGAATATTGTTTATAAACTTGGAAAAAATAAACACTATTGAATAAAGGGAGGACATATACATGAAAAAAAATCCAAAGCCCACCTTAATAATTATTGGAGGGGGAGAGGATAAAAAAACTGATAAAAAAATCCTAAAAAAAATTATTGCATTATCTGGGGAAGAAAATGCAAAAATTGGAGTTATCACCACTGCTACCGATAAGCCAATGGAAGTGGGGTTGGAATATGAAAACATCTTCTATGACTTAGGAGCAAAGAAGGTGTCCACCATACCCATAGTAGATAGGAAACATTCTAATATTAGATCCCCCTTAGATGATTTACTAAACTATGATTGTCTTTTTTTTACTGGAGGAGACCAATTAAAAATTTCCAGTATTATAGGGGGGACATATTTTCACAATGTCATTTATGAATTTTATTCCCAGGGGAAGGTATTAGCAGGTACAAGCGCAGGGGCTTCCATGATGAGTCATATTATGATTGTAGAAGGTTATGATGAGGAAGCACCTATGAAGGTGACCATAAACCTTGCCCCTGGGATGGGATTAATCAAAAATGTAATAATTGACCAACATTTTAACCAAAGGGGTAGAATTGGACGATTATTGGCAGGGGTGGCACAAAATCCACAAATCTTAGGTATTGGTATTGATGAAGATACTGCCATTATTGTGGAGGATAATAGAAGCTTCTTTGTACTAGGAAAGGGAGTGGCCACAATAATTGACGGAAGAGGTATAAATTACACCAATATTTCAGAACAATTCCCTAATGAACCCCTGGCACTGACAAATGTGGTAATGCATATACTTCCTGAAAATTTTGGGTATGACCTATGCCACAAAAAGCCAATAATAAAAGAGTAATATAGTTTTTTATGATTATACTAAAATCTTTACGGAGGGAAAGAATTTTGAAAATTAATGATTTAATCATATATAACGGCCCTAATATATATAGCCATAAACCCTGTATAATGGCAAAAATCGATATAGGAAAATACTGTAATATACCTACCTGTGATATCCCTAACTTCAACAACTTACTGCTAGAATACATCCCTACCCTAAAAGAACATAAATGCTCTGAAGGCTATAGAGGAGGGTTTGTAGATAGACTATATGAGGGCACCTTTTTAGCCCATGTATTTGAACATGTCTGTATAGAAATTCAAAATATTCTTGGATATGATATTTCCTTTGGAAAGGCTAGACAAACAGAGGAGGAACATATATACAGAATAATCTTTGAATTTGAAAATAAAATAGTGGCAGAGGAAGTCTTATACCTAGCTATGGACTTAATCAATGACCTGTGTAGGGGATATAAAAATATAAAGTTCCAGGAAAAAATTAATAAATTAAGAAAAATGGCAATTAGTCAAAATCTAGGTCCTAGCACCCAAGCAATAGTTAGCGAGGCAAAATTAAGGAATATTCCCATAATACATATAGAGGGCAGTTTACTCCAATTAGGATATGGCTGCTTTGGAAAAAGGTTACAGGCTACAATTACAGAAAATACTGGATGTATTCCTGTAGATATTGCCTGCGATAAAAAAATTACTAAAGAACTATTGACTATGGCTGGTATCCCAGTACCCTATGGATATGTTTCCGATAATCTAGAAGATATTTTAAATTATACTAAACGTATAGGATATCCGGTGGTAATAAAACCAAACCATGGAAATCAAGGTAAGGGGGTTTCTCTAAACCTAACAGACAAGGACCACATCTCTACAGCCTTTAAAATCGCAAAGGAGTTTTGTGACCAGGTGGTGGTGGAAAAATATATCCAGGGCAATCACTATAGAATTTTAGTGGTAGATGGAGAGTATATAGCCTGTGCTCAGCGTATTGCTGCCCATGTGGTGGGAAACGGAAAAAATAATATAGAAGAACTTATAAGATTAGAAAATCAAAATCCCTTACGGGGAGAAGAACACGAAAAGCCCTTGACCAAACTAAAGATTGATCCAGTAATGGAATTATTATTGAAAAAAAATAATATGGATTTAAAAATGATACCTGCCAAAGGGGAAGTGGTGTTTTTACGGGAAAATGACAATTTAAGTACCGGTGGGATTGCCCTAGATGTTACAGATAAAGTCCATCCCCAGAATATAGAGATGGCTATAAATGCAGCTAATGTCATTGGATTGGATATAGCTGGTATAGATATTACCACAGTAGATATCTCATCCCCTATGACCATGGAAGGGGGAGCTGTAATAGAGGTAAATGCTGCCCCGGGTATTAGGATGCACCACTATCCCACCCAGGGAAAACAGCGAAATGTTGCCCGAAAAATCCTGGATTCCCTTTTCCCTAAAGGTCAGCCCTGTACAATACCCATAATCTCTATAACCGGGACTAATGGTAAAACCACCACTAGCCGAATGTTAGGAAAAATCCTTAAAGAGGAAGGACTTAAGGTGGGAATGACCACCACTGGAGGTATATTTATAGACCAGAAATGTATTATGAAAGGGGATACCACAGGGGCCCTAAGTGCCCAAAGTGTGCTGATGAATAAAAAGGTGGAGGCGGCTATCTTTGAAACTGCCCGGGGAGGTATTATAAAAAAGGGACTAGGCTATAACTTAGCTGATGTGGGGATAGTCACCAATATAAGTGAGGACCATTTAGGACTAGATGGGATAAATACCCTAGAACAACTGGCCCATGTGAAATCCTTAGTGGTAGAAGCCATAAAGGACAGGGGTTTTGCCGTTTTAAATGCCGATGACCCCTATTGTATAAAAATGGTGAAGAATATCAGGGCTAGAATAATTTATTTTTCTCACCAGGAAAATCAATTGATTATTGGAGAACATACCAGGGCTGGAGGTAGGGCAGTATATATAAAAAATAATTATATATATATATTTAACGGCAGAGAAGAAATTAAGCTAATGTCCATTAAGGAAATCCCTGCCACCTTAAACGGCCTATGTGAATGTAATATAAAAAATAGTCTAGCTGCTATTGCTGGAGCCTATGGATTAGGTATTAAGCCAGAGGTTATTGCTAGGGGACTAAAACAATTTAAGGCAGACCCTATAGATAATCCCGGAAGGTTTAATATCTATAATATTAAAGACTTTAAGGTGGTAATAGACTATGGCCATAATATCCAAGGCTATAGGGAAGTTATATCTACCTTAAAAAAAATGTCCCATAATAGATTAATTGGGGTAATTGGTGTCCCCGGTGATAGAAGTGAAACCAGTACTGTAAAAATAGGCCAATTATGTGGTGAAAGCTTCCATCATGTAATTATAAAGGAGGACAAGGAAAAAAGAACTCTAAAAAAAGGGGTCACCTCAAAATTCTTAAAAAACGGTTGTATAATAGGGGGCATGAGTAAGGATAGTATAGAAATTGAACTCTGTGAATCCCTTGCCTTAGAAAAGGCCATAAGACTAGCCAAAGCCAATGATATTGTGGTGGTATTCTTTGAAGACTATGAAGGCATAATAGAGACATTAAAAAAATATGGAGAGGGTTTTTCTCCAACCCCCTCCCCTAAAAGTCTACCTTATGGAACAGGATATTTACCATCCCATAATATATTTCTATAATTTACAGGGTCGGTATCCCCTTCAGTATTAAAAAGAAGAATAGTTGAATCCTTATCTAATTCTAAATAATCCTTTAAGGTTTTTAATTCCTCAGATTCCATTATAATAGATAAAAGTCCCAGGCCAACAGCCCCTGATTCTCCAGCTATTATTTTGGAATCCTCTCCTATTGGATTAGCTAAAATTCTCATTCCCCGGGCTGCTATATAATCAGGGATTGCCATAAAACCAGTGGCAAAATCCTTTAGCACCTCCCAGCCAATAGGACTAGGCTCACCACAGGCCAATCCTGCCATAATGGTATCCAAATCCCCTGAAACTTTGTAAATCTTTCCATCCCCCGCCAAAGCAGATTTATAAATACAGGCGGAAGTATCAGCTTCCATGATTATGGTCTTGCCCAAGTCTTCCTTAAATCTATTTGCAAGATAGCCCAGCACAGCACCTGCCATACCTCCCACCCCTGCCTGCAAAAATATGTGGCTAGGATTATCAAACCCTAGGGCTTCCATTTGTTCTAAAGCCTCATCAGCCATGGTCATATAACCTTCCATTATCCATCCAGGTATTACTTCATAATCCTCCATGGAAGTATCTTGTACCACATACCAGCCATTAGCCTTTGCCTCACTAAAGGCCAATCTCACCGCATCATCATAATTTAAATTGGTAACATGGGCCTGGGCCCCTTCTTTAATAATGGCATCTACCCTACTCTTTGCTGCTCCCTTAGGCAGATACACCACTGCCCTTTGACCTAGCTGATTAGCCGCCCAAGCTACCCCCTTACCATGATTCCCATCAGTGGCGGTGGCAAAGGTGACCTCCCCAATTTTTTTCCTAACCTGGGAAGATTTTAAATAATCAAAGTCCACCTCTTTAATATCTACTCCTAATTTTTCACATATAAGTTTAGCAATTGCATAGACCCCACCAAGGGCCTTAAAGGCATTTAACCCAAATCTATGGGATTCATCCTTAATAAATATCTTTCCTAAACCTAATTCCTCTGCCAAATTATCTAGACTTACTAGGGGGGTTTCCTTATAATTGTCCATGGTCTTATGAAAATTTCTTACTGTTCTTGCCTTTTCTCTGGTAAATAATTTAGGATATTCCCCCCCAATCTTTTTATGAAATACCCCTTTAATACCACCCTTTTCAAATAGCATCACTAAATACCCCCTCCAATAAAATTTATCTAAATTGGCCTTTCAAATATCTATATCAATTATATAATGTTTTAATACTTATTTCATTTTATAAAATAATATATTT
>DUPX01000012.1 GCA_012838085.1 Eubacteriaceae bacterium | reverse complement strand
TAGATTTCACACTATCAGCAAATTCCATCAATGCATCAATATCCTTGTTTTCAAGGTTTCCTTCTTTAAATTCCCTTACTGACTTTCTCTGTTTGATAATCTTATGAAATTGCATACTTATCCCCCTATTCTACTTTAAATTTTTATCTAGGGAGTGACTCCTCCCTAAACTTTAAATTATAGCCTTGTCCTTTAAAAATCCTCTTAGTTCTCTTATGTTATCCTCCATTTTTTTGTTATATGATTGGATAATGCTTTCCATTATATGGTTATTTGGGGTTGATAGTTGAATGTTGTCTATAGATGAAATTGGCAAAACATCAACGGTGGTACCTGTTATAAAAGCCCCTTCTAATTCCTTTAATTGATTAAGGGATATTAGTCCTTCACTGACTGAAATATTTAATTCTTCGCATAATTTAATAACATAATTTCTAGTCACACCTAATAAAACCTGGCCACCAGGGGGAGTTATTATTCTTTTATTTTTTATAAAAAATATATTTGATCTGCTACCTTCTGTTATATAGCCTTCCTCATCTACCAATAATGCTTCAAATGCATTGTTTTCTTCCCTAGCCTTTCTTACCCTACTCTTATAGGAGCCACTTATAGTTTTTATATTGGGATTATTTCTTTCACCGGTAAAGGTGATGGTATGTATACCCTTTCTATACTTTTCATCCTGGGGATATTCACTGTCTATAAAGTAGGTTAAGAAAATATCTTTGCCATCTAGAAAATCATATACTAATTTCACATTTATAAAATCCTCTTTGTTTAATTCTACTAATTTTACTATATTCTTTAATATTTCTTCTTCTGATTTATTTAGTGTTTTTTTAAAACCCTTTAAAGAGTTCTTCATTCGTTCTAAGTGCTCATTAAAAAAAAGTGGAATTCCATCAACTATTTTTATTACTTCATAAACTGCGTTTTTGCTAATCTGATCAAATATATCCATATTATCGGTGGATTGTACTTTATCATTATATATAAAATAATCTAAAACTGCTTCCCTTTCCATGTCCTTCTCCCCTCTTGGTTGAAATAATATGTGTGTAAAATTTAGATAATCAGTCTTCAATATCCACTAATAACACCCTTCCTTCAAAGCCTCCCCGTTTTTCTCTTTTATTCATTCTAATATAGTCTATATGCATCATTTCATAATCTTTTACAGCTGCTATCCCATGGAGAACTTCTAATATATCTGCAAGTTTTTCTTCACTCCATTGATCATTAAATTCTTGAATTTCCTCATATAATTTATTGATTAATTCTACCTTATATTCCTCTTCTTCTAATATTCGAGTAGTACATTTCCCGCCATTATCTCTAATAATTTGTGGAATTTTATCTCTAACAAGTTTATTATATCTTCTTTTATTCATAATAAATACCTCCTATTTTTATTCATTATGGTATATAAAATACTAAATATAAAAACTCTTAATATTTATCCTATTGTCCTTAAAAACATTCGAATAACATCTGCTCCACCTATCCATGTCCCAATAGAACTTCCTAGATTTGCAAATATTACTACTAGTAATACTCTTGTGACTTTATTTCTCCAGAATCCCTTCAAGTTAAATATATCATCGGAAAGATTTTCAAAATCCTCTACATTAGGCTTTCTGATTAGGGCTTCCACTATCCCTGCAAACCAGCCTGCTGCCAAAAATGGATTTAATGATGTTATAGGGGCAGCTAAAAATGCAGTTAAAATTGATATGATATGACCAAAAGCAAGGGCAGTACCAATGGCAGCTAAGGATCCATTCCATAAAACCCAGCTAATTATTTGATCAGTGCCAGTATCTTTATCTAGTGAAAAAGTAGATAAAATTAGACCAATTATAATCACAGGTATAATCCAGCCAGCAATCTTAGAAAATAATGTCTTAGGAGGTATTGAAGATAATTCTTCTAAATTATGCTCATTATATATTTCCTTTTTTATACCTGGTATATGGGCAGCTCCAAGGACTGCAACAATCTTATTTCCTGGAGCATCTTTAATTTTTTGTGCTAGATATTGGTCCCTTTCGTCTACTAAGTGTTTTTTTAGTTTGGGAAAACTAGTGGAAAGCTCATTTAAGGCGGAAGATAGCATATCCTCAGTTTTCATTCTTTCTAAATCCTCTTCACTGATTTCTTCATCATCAAATATGCTAAAGATTATTGAGTAAAATAGTTTAATTTTTCCCCAAAAACTTACCCCTCTCCAAATTCTTTTAAAGGTGGTTTTAATATTTCTATCTGCCAATATTAATTGGGCACCCATTTCCTTAGAAGATTGAATACCTTGAATCATTTCCTGGCCGGGTTTTATATCAAATTGATTAGCCATCTTTTTCTGATAAGAGGATAGAATTAAGTTTATTAGAAGCATAAGAGTTCTTCTTTCCTTTATCACATTGATAATATTCATATTCTTCCACTTATCCCCATCTGTTATAGACTTATATCTCTCTTCATCTAATTCAATACATACCGAATCAGGCTGTTCAAGCTCAATTATTTCCTTAACCTCTTCTGCACTATATTTTGATACATGGGCAGTACCAATTAAGATAATTTCTTTTCCATCGATATTTAAGCGATGAATATTACTAGTTTCAGACACCCAACATCCGCCTTTCTATAAGCATTAATTATATTTTCACTGCGTTTTTTCATTCTAAAAAAAAATTTATTTGTGCTGAATAAAAAATAATAATTACAGTGGTAGCCCTCTAAGGCTTTAAGATAGGTGCAAAGCACCTTTTAGCTATATTTTATATTAATTCCCATAATAAATAAAGAAAATAAATATTCTTTTATGCTGGACTTAAGTCTTCAATTATTAATTGGGGTCTTTTCTCTCCCTTATACTCATTAATATCTGTATAAAAGGCTAGATGAACCTTATTAGGCGACTTTAGAGAATAATATTTTTTTGCAAGGGAAAAACCTATTCCATTTACAAAAATATTATTTTTTTTACCACTAAATTTTAAGTGGGAATTATCACTGCCACAGGCTCTAGTCCAATTGTTATTTACTTCTATATTCTTAAGGATAAATAATGGTTTGGGATTGCCCACCCCATAAGGCTCTAATTTACTCAGGCTATTTATTATGTCGATAGATAATTCTTCTACATTTGCTTCTGTTACTATATCCACCTTTGGCTTAAATATTTCAGGATCTTTTTTTCTTATCTCCTTTGCCTGATTATTTAATCGTTCCCTTAATTCTTTAACCCTATCTTCATCTATAGAAAATCCACAGGCCATTTCATGTCCGCCAAAGCTTATTAGTAGATCGGAAACCTTTTTCATTTCATCATATATATTAATGCCACTAATACTTCTACCACTACCTTTTAAATACCCTTCTTCACCTCTGGTAATCACCAGGGTTGGCTTATAAAAAGCATCTTTAATCCTGCCTGCAATTATACCAATAACACCTTCAGATATATTTCCCCCATCTAAAACGAGGAAATCATCATTTAAATATTTTTTCCCTGCTAATTCCATACAATGGCTTTCTCCTTTTTCTTGTATATCCTTTCTAGTATTATTCATTTTAACAAGGGTTTCCCCCATTATTCTGGCCTTTGTTAAATCTGTTTCCAATAACAATTTTACACCTAGTCTTGCATCTTCTATTCGTCCAGTAGCATTAAAGCAAGGGGCAATGGTAAAACCTATTGTTCCAGCATTTATGTATCTATCCTTTAGACCTAATTCCTCCCTTAAAGCCAATAGACCTATCCGATTATTAGCATTAATACTTTTTAATCCATATTTTGTAATGGTTCTATTCTCATCTAATAGGGGAACTAAATCCGCTATTGTAGCTAAGGCAACTAAGTCTAGTGCTCTATTTAAATATTTTCTAGATATATTAAATTCCCTTTGAAGGGCCTGGATGAGTTTAAAGGCTATTCCACATCCGCATAAATCCTTAAAGGGATAATTGTCGTCTTTTTGCTTGGTATTTATGAGAATACATTTAGGAAGTATATCAGGAGGATTGTGATGGTCAGTTATTATTATATCCATTCCTAATTCTTTAGCGTATTCAACTTCATCATGGGAACTAACCCCATTATCTACGGTGATAATTAACTGTCCTTCTAGCTCTTTCTTAATATATCTAATAGCCTCCTTATTTAAACCATAGCCCTCAGAAAATCTATTGGGAATATAATAATCAATATTATTTGTTAGAATTCCAATAAATTCTAATAATAAAGCAGTAGAAGCTATGCCATCAACATCATAGTCCCCAAAGATTACTATCTTGTTTCCATATTCAATGTGTTTTTTGATTTTTTCAACAGCTTTATCCATAGACTTTATAATAAAGGGGTCATAAGTAAGTTGGGGTTTATCACTTAAAAACTCTTTTATGTCTTCTGGATTAACTATTCCCTTAGAACTTAAAATACTTTCCAGAAGGGTTTTCTCTTTTTCCCTTTTAACCTTTAGTCTCCAAACTTTGTCCATATTACCCCCCCTCGTATAATATGTTTAGGTCTAGTTTTTAGTAGGTCTAAACATATTTATTTTTATTCTTTA
>DUPX01000090.1 GCA_012838085.1 Eubacteriaceae bacterium | reverse complement strand
TATCATCCCAGCTTATCATCCCAGCTCATCAAACCATCAACTAAGTCCTAAATATTCGACACTGTATTCACCTCTGTTATATATAATAATCTTATCTCATAGAAATTTTTGATGGGTAATTAATAAAGAATGGGTAATTCCAGACGACCACAGGTTGCCCCTAGTAATTTTCATTTCACAATAGTTTAACCATTATTATTAATGTTGTACACTTTAAAAAGAATATGTATTGGGGATATGGGATAATCTTATAAGTATTCCTTAGGTCTGGGTTATGGGATAAGTTAAAACTTTAAACCATGCAAAAGATCAAGAGGAATCTCCTATCTCATATCCCCTATCCTACAATAATTCTTTATCTTATATAATATCAGCTATTAATATTACAGTGCCTTTTATAAAAATGCTATTTAATTAAATTGGAAAATAATTTCTTTAAAGCCTATTTCCGCTAATAATGAGGTAATTAGCCTTTGGGTTTTTTGGTTTGCTTCCTCTAAAAATCCTTCCTCTGCCAATTGTTGTTGCAGTTTATTTTTTTCCTTATCCAGTAATTGAAAGACCTCCTTTATTTTTAGTGGATTAAATAGACCAGATCTTTCATCATATATTTTTACACTATCCTCTTTAATTACATTATTAGTAAAATCTGCACCTCTTAGGGAGATAATCGCTTTTTTTTCATCTTCTACTTCTATTTTGGCATCCCTTAAATCCACCCCCGCCTTTATATAACCTTCATACATTATTAAAAAGGCCTTTGTGGTAAAGGGTAGTTTTATGCCCTTAAGTTCCTTACTATCTTCAAATCTTAATAAGTTTTGGTAATAGTATTCTATGGTATTTAATTCTCCTAGGGATATTATTCTTTTCTGAAGATTATCTATATCAAATCTAGATTTATTCTTTATATTATTTCCCAAATAAACATAGCCAGCCAATAGCACTATAACCAGTAAAGATACCACCAATATCCTTTTTATTGTAAATATCTTTCTAAAAAATTCCATAAGAATCCCCCCTATCTAAGAATATTTCCCAAGTAAAATAAAGATTACAACTAATTTTTAAATATTAAAATAAGGGGTATAAATATAATTAAGCTAATTAAGGGGAAGAGGTGGGGTTTTGAAGAAAAATATAATAGATAGGGGAAAAAGTGTTAAAACTACTTTAAAGATTCTTGATAGGGACCCCTGGCTAACACCTTATAAAAATTATCTTAATCTTATTATGGATGGTTATAGACAAAAAAAGTCTGACCTGCTTAAAAAAGGAGAAAGTCTTAGAGACTTTGCCAATGGTCACCTTTATTTTGGTTTCCATAGGCTAGATAAGGGCTGGGTATATAGGGAATGGGCCCCTGCCGCAGACAGTCTTTATCTAATAGGGGATTTTAATAATTGGCACCCTTATTCCCATCCTTTAAAATCTTTAGGCAATGGTACCTGGGAAATATTTATTTCCGAAAATGATGGGCTAAGTCATGGTTCAAAGGTTAAGGTGCTGGTTATCCATCAAGGTCAGTCCCAGGATAGAATACCCCTATATACAAATAAAGTGATTCAAGATAAAAGGACCCTAGACTTCTCTGGTCAGGTTTGGTCCCCTCCTAAACCCTATGAATGGAAATATAGCTATAGAAGAAATTCTAAGGATCCCCTTTTGATATACGAGGCCCATATAGGAATGGCTCTAGAAAAAGAATCCATAGGAAGTTATAGGGAGTTTGCCCATCATGTCCTTCCTAGAATAAAAAAACTAGGCTATAATACCCTCCAATTAATGGCTATTATGGAGCATCCTTATTATGGCTCCTTTGGCTACCATGTGTCCAATTTTTTTGCAGCCTCCTCCTGGTTTGGTACTCCTGAGGATTTAAAATTTCTTATTGATTCCGCCCATGGTATGGGAATAGGGGTAATCATGGATTTAGTTCATTCCCATAGTGTTAAAAACTTTGCTGAAGGGATTAACTCCTTTGATGGTACCATTGAACAATTTTTCCATCAGGGCCATCAGGGCTATCATAAGCTTTGGGACTCTATGTTATTTAATTATGGGAAAAATGAGGTTATCCACTTTTTGCTATCTAATATAAAGTTTTGGTTGGAAGAATTTAGATTTGACGGTTTTAGATTTGATGGTGTAACTTCCATGATTTATAAAGATCATGGTTTAGGAAAAGTCTTTGATAATTATGATAAGTATTATAGCCCAAATACTGATATAGATGCCCTAAACTACCTTCAGCTGGCCAATGAGCTTATTAAAGAAATAAATCCCTCTGCCATAACTATTGCTGAAGAGGTAAGCGGCTTTCCTGGAATGGCCCTTCCTATAGAAGAAGGCGGCATTGGCTTTGACTATCGCCTTGCTATGGGTATGGCAGATTTTTGGATTAAAGCCTTAAAGCTTAAAGATGAAGACTGGAATATGGATGGTCTTTACCATGAACTAACTACCCACCGGCCAGGGGAAAAGAGGATAGCCTATGCTGAATCCCATGACCAAAGTCTGGTGGGGGATAAGACCCTTATCTTTAGAATGGCGGATAAGGAAATGTATTGGCATATGAATAGGGACAGTGAAAACATTATTATTGATCGGGCTATTGCCCTCCATAAGATGATTAGATTAATTACTATTTCCACTGGAAGTGAGGGTTATCTAAATTTTATGGGAAATGAATTTGGTCATCCTGAGTGGATTGACTTTCCAAGGGAGGGAAATAACTGGAGTTTTGCCCATTGCCAAAGGAAATGGAGCCTAGTGGATAATCCCCTTCTGCGCTATAGTGAATTAAATAATTTTGACAGTTCCATGATTAACTTTATAAAATCTAATAATTTAATGGGGGGAGAAGTCAAATGTCTATGGATAGATAACAATAAAAAAATTATAGCCTTTAAGAAAAATCATTACCTATGGGTATTTAACTTCCACCCTGAAAACTCCTATAAAAAATTTCAACTGCCTATACATAGTGAAGGGACTTTCCAAGTGGTCTTGGATACAGATAGGGAAGAATTTGGTGGCTTTAATCGTATAGATTCTAAAATTCTTTATAAGGTTAAGTACCTGTCAAAAATTTCTAAAGATAGGGGTATTGAATTTTATCTACCCTGTAGATGTGGAATAGTCTTTAAAAAGGTGAGCACTAATGAATAAAAGAGCCAGTGGTATTTTAATGCATATATCTTCACTGCCTAGTCCCTATGGTATTGGGACCTTTGGTAAGGCAGCCTATGATTTTATTGATTTCCTCCATAGGGCAAAGCAAAGTTATTGGCAGATACTTCCTATAGGGCCTACAGGATTTGGAGAATCTCCTTACCAATCCCTTTCCACCTTTGGTGGCAATCCCTACTTTATTGACTTAGACTTGCTAGTCCAAGATGGACTAATTTATAAGGAGGATTTTAAGGACTTAGACTTTGGAAGGAATAGAGAAAAGGTTGATTATTCTAAAGTGATTAATAATAAACTACCATTACTAAAAAAGGCCTTTTACAGGTGTAGAGATATTTATTCTTCTGCTATAGCAAAATTTCAGGAAAAAAACTCCTGGTGGTTAAAAGACTATAGCCTCTATATGGCCTTGAAGTATTACCATCAACAAAAACCATGGAATCAATGGGAAAGGTCTTTAAAGCTTAGAGACCATTCCACCTTAGATTATTATAGAGATATCTTAAGGGAGGAAATAGATTTTTATATATTCTTACAATATCTCTTTTTTTCCCAATGGAAGGACTTAAAGACCTATGCCAATAACAAAGGTATTAAAATTATTGGTGACCTACCCATATATGTAGCTCAAGATAGTGTGGATACCTGGGTCCATCCTGAACTATTTCTCCTGGACCAGGAGAGAAATCCTATTGTGGTTGCCGGTTGTCCCCCTGACTACTTTTCTCCAGAGGGACAGCTTTGGGGTAATCCTATTTACAATTGGCAACAGCATGAAAACCAGGGCTTTAAATGGTGGATTAATCGGGTGGGAAAAAATTTAGAGTTATTTGATATCTTAAGGCTGGACCATTTTAGAGGCTTAGAATCCTATTGGCAGATACCCTATGGAAGTAAAACTGCAGTAGGAGGGGAGTGGATTAAGGGACCAGCTATGAAATTAATTGCTGCCCTGAAAAAATTTCTAGGAAGTTTAGATATTATTGCAGAGGATTTAGGATATTTAACACCTGAGGCAATAAAGCTAAAGGAAGAGGCTGGTTTTCCCGGTATGAAGGTTCTCCAATTTGCCTTTCAGCCTGGGGCAAATAGTAATTATCTCCCCCATAATCTAGAAAAGCACTCTATAGTCTATACCGGCACCCATGATAATAATACTATTATGGGTTGGTGGGAAGAGGCTGACCCTAAAGAAATAGAATATGCCATTGACTATCTAAAGCTTAATAAAAATGAGGGTTATAATTGGGGGATGATTAGAGGGGCTTGGTCCTCGGTGGCCAATACAGCTATAGCGCCTATCCAGGATTTCCTCGGCTTGGGAAGTGCTGCCAGGATGAATATTCCTTCCACCACCTATGGAAATTGGAGATGGAGAATAAAAGAAGAATATCTAAAGGATAGTCTGGCTAAAAAAATAGAGAAAATAACTCTATTATATGGCAGATAATAAAGTTTCTTTCTTTTAAAAGGGTATATCTTGTCAAATATTGAACTATATAATAATAAATTAAATTGTGAGGGGGGATGAGTTTTGAAAAATGATAAGGTGGTGGCTATGCTTTTAGCAGGGGGACAAGGATCCCGATTAAAGCTTTTGACTAAAAACATAGCTAAACCAGCAGTACCTTTTGGTGGAAAGTACCGAATAATTGACTTTCCCTTAAGTAATGCCACTAATTCTGAGATTAGTGATATTGGAATACTTACCCAATATAAACCCTTAGAATTAAATAGCCATATTGGCATCGGTGGCACTTGGGACTTTGATAGAAATACAGGGGGTTTAAGAATTCTACCTCCCTTTACTAGTGAGGATGGAGGTAGATGGTACACTGGCACCGCCAATGCAATTTATGAAAATATTGACTTTATAGAGAGTCTTGCACCAAAATATGTACTAGTGCTATCAGGGGATCACATATATAAGATGGACTATAATCTTTTAATAAAAAGCCATAGGGAAAAGTCCTCAGATGTTACCATTGCAGTGATGGAGGTTCCCTGGGAAGAAGCTTCCCGCTTTGGGATTGTCAATGTAGATAAGGATTTAAAAATCTACGAATTTGATGAAAAACCGGAAAATCCGAAAAATAATATGGCTTCAATGGGAATTTATGTTTTTACTTGGGAAAAACTTAAATATTATCTTAATAAGGATGCCAAAGATAAGAATTCCAAACATGACTTTGGAATGAATGTCTTACCCCTCATGTTAAAGGAAGGGCTTAATATGCATGTCTATATCTTTAAAGGCTATTGGAAGGATGTGGGGACTGTAGATAGTTATTGGGAAGCCAATATGGACCTTTTAAGAAAGGATAACCCCTTAAACCTTTATGATAAAGATTGGCGAATTTATACTAAAAATAGAAATCTTCCTCCCCAGCTCATTAAAAAGAATTCTATTGTAAAAAATAGTATGATAAATGAGGGCTGTATTATTGAAGGGGAGGTATATAACTCTATTATTTTCTCCGGTGTCCATATAGGTAAAAACTCTAAGGTAAGCAATAGTGTTATTCTGTCTAATTCATGTATAGATTCAGATGTTACTATAAATAAATGTGTTGTGCTGGAAAATGTAATAGTCCATAGTGGTGTCAATGTGGGTTCTACCACCAGTGATGATATTTTAATAATAGATAAGGATTTAAAAATATAATTTATGGGGGAAGGATTATGGAAAGGTGTTTAGGTATTATAAATTATTCAAATATAGATAAAAATTTCGGCGTTCTCTGTAAGCCTCGTTCCTCCTATATGTTGCCCTTTGGAGGAAGGTATAGAATAGTGGACTTTGCCCTTTCAAACATGGTAAATCACAATATAAGAACTGTGGCCCTATATACCGGCAAAAAATTTCGTTCTGCCATGGACCATATCGGTAATGGAAAGCCCTGGGAGCTAAATAGGAGAATTAATGGTCTATTTATATTTCCACCCCAATTTGATGATGAGATAGGAGCCCTTGAAGATATTTATCAATATCATAAGACTGAGGACTTTTTTCTCCGAGCTAAGGAAGACAATATATATATAATAAATCCTAATATTATTGGTAAATATGATTTAAATACAGCCTTTAAATATTTTAAAGATAGTGAGGCGGATATAACCCTAATATATAAAAATACTCCCTGTACCACTGGAATAAATATTGGTTGTTTAAATCTTAACTTTGATAGTAAAGGAAATTTTAAAAATATTGGCCTTTATCTGGGGACAAATAGGGAATTTAATATGTTTTTAGAGACAGGTTTTATTAAGAAAGAAGTGTTTTTAGATCTTGTTAGAAGAACTATGGAAACAGGAGAAGATTTGGATCTTAGACAGGCTATATTACGATTTAAAAATCTCTATAAGATAAATGTCTGTGAATATAAGGGTCATGTAGAAAATATTAGAAACCTAAAATCCTATTATGATGCAAATATGCGTTTATTAGATGATGAGATATTTAATAAACTTTTCTTTGAAGGGGGGCCTATATACACAAAATCAAAGGATGAGCCCCCTACCCTATACGGCAATATGTCTAAGGTGGACAATTCATTAATAGCCAATGGCTGTATTATAGAGGGCAAGGTGGAAAATTCCATTATCTTTAGAGGGGTGAAAATTGCCAAGCATGCGGTGGTGAAAAACTCCATTATAATGCAAAAATCTGAAATAGGAGAGGATTCGGTATTAGTGGATACCATCTTAGATAAAGAGGTAATTATTAAAGAGGGGGTAAATTTAATCGGTTCTAAATCCTCCCCCTATGTAGTGGAAAAACATGCCATAGAAGTAAGGGAGTGGAATTAATGAAAATATTATATGCTGCCGCAGAGGCAGCTCCTTTTATAAAAACTGGTGGTCTAGCAGATGTGGCCGGTTCCCTACCTCCAGCACTAAAAAAAGCTGGTGAGGATATTAGGGTGGTGATTCCCCTTCATTCTGGTATAGATGAAGAATATAAAAAAGCCATGGTTAAGGTGGAAGAGTTTTATATTAATCTGAGCTGGCGAAGGCAATATGCAGGAATATTTAAGCTGAAATATAAGGACACTATTTATTACTTTCTGGATAATGAATATTATTTTAATAGGAATAATCCCTATGGGGAATTTGATGATGGAGAACGTTATGCATTTTTCTCTAAGGCTATCCTGGGATTGATTAAGATATTGGACTTTAAACCAGATGTCATCCACGCTAATGATTGGCATACTGGATTGGTCAGCCTATATCTTAAGGATATGGCTAAAGAGGATGATTTTTATAAGGATATTAAAAGCCTATTTACCATTCATAATCTTAAATATCAGGGGGTTTTTGATTCCTCTATTCTATCTGATGTATTAGGCCTTTCCTATCATTATTATCATGATGATGGTATTAAATTTTATGATGCTATTAATTATATGAAGGCGGGAATAGTATATTCAGATGGAATAAACACTGTATCTAATACCTATGCCCAAGAAATAAAATATAAGTTTTTTGGTGAAAAACTAGAGGGTATATTAAGGAAACATGAAGATAAATTATCAGGAATTATAAATGGTATTGATTATGATATCTATAATCCTTATAATGATAAAAATATAGCAGTAAATTATGATTCTGACACCCTAGAAAAAAAGGCGGATAATAAATTAGCCCTACAAAAGCTCTATGGCCTTAAAGAGAATAAGGATATTCCTTTGGTGGTGATGATTTCCCGACTGGATCCCCTTAAGGGCATTGACTTAATCAAACATGTATTTGATGAAATCTTACAACAAGACCTCCAAATGGTAATACTAGGCACCGGTCATAGGGAATATGAGGATTTTTTTAGGCACTTTCAGGGACTATATCCGGATAAGCTTAGGGCAAGACTATATTTTGATGAAGGTGAGGCTCACCAAATCTATGCTGGTGGAGATATTCTCTTAATGCCTTCAATGATAGAACCCTGTGGTATATCCCAACTTATTGCCCTTAGATATGGCACTATTCCCATTGTGCGAGAAATAGGTGGGTTAAAGGACACCATCCAACCATTTAATAAATATACTAAAGAAGGGGTGGGTTTTTCTTTTAAAAATTATAATGCCCATGAATTATTATTTGCTCTAAAGGAAGCCCTAAAACTATACAATGAGGATAAGAAGACCTGGAAGATTTTAATAAAGAAGGGAATGGAGACAAAAAATGATTGGGCTGCCTCCTCCAGGGAATATATTAAGCTATACCAAAGTCTTAAATAAATCAGAGGTGACAAAATGCTAGACTTAAATAAAGACAATTTTAAATACCATTTTGAAAGGGTTCTGTTTGAAACCAGTGGAAAATACCTATCAACTGCCGATGAATATGAAATATACCTTAGCTTAGGCAAGCTCTTAAAGGAAATTTTAGGAGAGCAATGGGCAAAGTCTATAAATAGGCAAAATAGTCAAAAGGTAAAAAAGATGTATTACCTTTCAATGGAATACCTAACCGGCCCCTTTACCAAACAATATTTAAAATATTTAGATCTTTATTCTGTTATTAAAGAGGGATTTGACCAATTAGGTATTTCCCTAGATGATATTATAGATTATGAGAAGGAACCTGCCTTAGGTAATGGTGGATTAGGCCGATTGGCTGCAGCTTTTTTAGATTCCCTTTCCTCCCTAAAACTTCCCGGCCATGGCTATGGACTGCGCTATGAAAAGGGGCTATTTAAACAAGAAATACACAATGGTCTCCAGGTAGAAAAGCCTGAGGATTGGCTGGCACAGGAAAATATCTGGGAATATAAGAGGGACAATATATTTTATGAAGTCAAAATAGGTGGTCAGGTAGATATTGATAAAGAAGGGGAAGATTTAACCTTTGCCCATAGAGATTATGAGTCTATCAAGGCAATAGCTTATGATATCCCCATACTTGGCTATAAAAACCAATGGGTAAATACCTTACGCCTCTGGGAGGCTAAGAGTGGAGAAGATATTGATTTATCTGCTTTTTCCCGGGGGGATTATAGTTCTGCCTTTAATAAAATCAATTCTGCCCAGGCTATCACCCAATTTCTCTATCCTAATGATAGCCATTGGGAAGGGAAAAAACTACGACTAAAGCAGGAATATTTTTTAGTATCCGCCAGTTTGCAGGATATTTACCATAAATTTAAGGACTTAAAGGTACCAATAGAAAAATTTTCTGAATATATAACCATACACATAAATGATACCCACCCTACCTTAGCAATTCCCGAGCTGATGAGAATACTATTAGATGAGGAAGGTCTAAAATGGGATAAGGCCTGGGATATTGTTATAAAGACCTTTGCCTTTACCAATCACACCATCTTAAATGAGGCCATGGAAAAATGGGATATTAACCTTTATAAAGAAATACTTCCTAGGATTTATTTAATCACTGTAGAAATAAACCACCGTTTTATCCATGAGTTAAGGGAGGAACATGGCATTTCAACACCAGAACAATTATCTCAATATTCCATTATTGAAGATAATATGGTGAAGATGCTAAATCTCTCCATAGTAGGAAGCTATAGTATAAATGGAGTAGCCCAATTGCACAGCAGTATCCTAAAGGAAAGGGAGTTAAATCATTTTTACCGGATTTATCCAAAAAAGTTTAATAATAAAACCAATGGGATAGTCCATAGAAAATGGTTATTAGATGCCAATCCCCAGCTGACAGACCTAATTCAAATATATATCGGACCAGAATTTATCAAAAACCCTATAGCCTTAGAAAAACTATTAGACTATAGAAATGATAAGAGTCTGCTAAACCAGCTATATTCTATAAAACATGAAAATAAGGTGAGATTGGCCCATAAAATATATAAAGAGCAGGGAATAATCCTCAATCCCCACTCTATCTTTGATATTCATATAAAAAGAATTCATGAGTATAAAAGACAATTATTAAATATACTTCACATTATCTATTTATATAATTCTTTAAAGGAAAATGCCAATCTAGATATAACACCTAGGACTTTCTTCTTTGCTGGAAAGGCGGCTCCTGGATACTATATAGCCAAGGAGATTATCGCCCTAATAAATATAGTGGCAAATATGGTTAATAATGATTTGGCTATTAAGGATAAGTTAAAGGTAGTATTTGTAGAAAATTATAATGTTTCTAGGGCAATGGAATTAATTCCTGGGGCGGATGTATCAGAGCAGATCTCCACCACCACAAAGGAAGCCTCTGGTACGGGAAATATGAAATTTATGATGAATGGAGCCATCACCCTAGCCACCTTAGATGGGGCAAATGTGGAAATAGCCCAACAGGTAGGACAGGAAAATATCATTATCTTTGGATTGAAGGACTATGAAGTCTATGACTTCTACAATAATTATAATTATAATAGTGAAAAACTTTACAATGAAAATCCAATTATTAAATCCACCCTAAACTCCCTTATAGATGGCAGAATAAATAGAGGGGGCGGAGATTTTAGGAATATCTTTGACCTATTGATAAAACACAATGACCATTACTTTATACTAAAAGACTTTGAGGACTATAGAAGGGCCCAAGAAAAAATAGGGAATCTATATAGAAATAAGATGAAATGGCAGGATATGAGCCTAGTTAATATAGCTAAGTCTGGATATTTCTCCTCAGATAATACCATTAAAAAGTATGCTGAAGAAATCTGGAATATCCAGCCCCTATAGGAGGGAAAAAATGATTTATCTAAAGGAAGTTTTTGGAAATATATATAACTCTGAATATTCTATCTTTAAGGTGTGGTCGCCAAATAGAGATAATATCTCCCTTCTTCTCTATCCTGATAGCCAAGGAATATATAGAAAGGAATTTTCCATGACAAAAGATAATCAGGGCATCCACAGCATAGTGATAAACAAAGACCTAAAGGGTATGTACTATACCTATCTAATAGAAGGAAAATATGAAATAACTGATCCCTATAGCAGGGCCCTTTCTATTAATAGCACCCGGTCTGCCATAATAGACCTTGTGGATAGCCATCCAGAAGGCTGGCTCCACCATGAAATACCTGAAACAAATGACCTATCAAAATCTGTAATATATGAGCTTCATATAAAAGACTTTACCTATGATAATAGTGGAGGAGTTGAGTATCCAGGAAAATTTTTAGGGTTGGCCCAAAGAGGTACAAGTTTTAAAGGCTATTCTACTGGACTAGATCACCTTATAGAACTTGGAATTACCCATGTTCAACTAATGCCCATCTTTGATTTTCTTACAGTTAACGAGGATGAAAGGACCTTTACTATAGATGAAAACTATAATTGGGGCTATGATCCAGAGCATTACAATGTGCCGGAGGGCTCCTATGCCACCAACCCAGCTGATCCTTTAAATAGAATAAAAGAATTGAAAAAACTCATAATGGCACTTCACCAGGCTGGTATAAAGGTGATTATGGATGTGGTATACAACCATAGCTATAGAAATACGGACTCTAATCTCTATATCCTTCACCCAGGCTACTATAGGATTCGAGAAGATGGAACCCTGTCTAATGGCTCTGGCTGTGGTAATGAATTAGCCACCGAACATCCAATGACAAAAAAGTATATTATTGATTCTTTAAAGTATTGGGTGGAAGAATATAAAATAGATGGATTTCGTTTTGACCTAATGGCCCTAATAGATGTAGATACAATAGAAGAAATCAAAGAGAATTTAAGAGCAATAAATAAAGATATCATAATCTATGGAGAGCCTTGGGCTGCAGATACTACAATACTGTCCCAAAATAAAACCACCACAAAAGGCTCTCAAAGGGGCAAAGGTTTTGGACTGTTTAATGATGACTTTAGAAATGCAATAAAGGGGGATAATAACGGCTATATAAAGGGTTTTACCCAAGGAAATAGTGACTGTCTTTTGAAAGTAGAAACGGGAATAGCCGGTTCTATAAACTACGATAATAAACATATAGGTTTTACAAAGGACCCAAGGGAATCCATCAATTATATTAATTCCCATGATAATTTAATACTCTATGACAAAATGAAAAAGGTCTTTCCATCAGAATCAGAAAAAATAATTGAAGAATATAATAAATTGGCCTTAAGTATACTATTTACCTCCCAGGGAGTCCCCTTTATTCATGCAGGCAATGAGTTTTTACGGACAAAATCCCTCCACCACAATAGCTACAATCAACCTATAAGTGTAAATGCTATAGATTGGAGCCTAAAGGAAAAAAACTATTCCCTCTTTAAATACACAAAGGACCTAATCTATATTAAAAAACATTGGGAAGAATTTTCCCTAAAGGTTTCAGGGGAGATAAGGGAAAGACTAAAATTTTTATATTTAAAGGAGCAGGAAAACTTAATAGCCTATACTATTAAATCTAATGATAAATCCTACCTGCTAATTATTCACAATGGAAACCAAGAGGACTACCCAATAGAGCCTGGTATTATCATAGACCATTTAAATAATCACTATAATACCAATATAGACTTTTTATTTATAGAAAAATTATTTAATAAAGAAGGGCTAATAAGCTCTGAAAAAATACCCTTTACAGAAAATATAAATTCAGGACCCTTATCCAGTAGTATTTATAGGGTGTGGGATAGGGAATAAGGGATAAGGGACGAAGGCAGGAGGAAAAGATTTTATCTCACAACCTGCATCTATATAGTACTAGGAAAGGATGCCCTTAAAATTACACCTTTTCTTATTTACATTTCTTCTCTAGCTTTCAACTTTTTTCCTAAAAAACTAAAATTGGTTTCAGCTAATATAATAGCTATAAATATTATTAAGGACCCTAAAAGTAATCTTAGGGTTATTTTTTCATCTAATAATAATACAGAAAATAATGAACCAAAAACCGATTCTAAACTTAAAATGATTGCGGTATGGGTAGAAGTAGTATATTTTTGAGCAATATTTTGAATCCCAAAGGCTATAATAGTATTTGCAATAACTAAATATCCTATAGATAAGCCCATTTCTTTTGTTAATGGCAAAAATTCCACTTTAAATATAAAGCTAATTATAATAGATAAAATAGCCGCCATTGCAAATTGTATTATTATTAACTTAATGGGGTCATGTTTTTTAGAGTATATTCCTACAGAAATAATATGAACTGCAAAGAAAATGGCACATAAAAAGGTAAGTCCATCTCCCAGACTAATGCTAAAATCTTTTTCCAGGCTTAATATTCCTATACCTATAAAACACAATAGAGCAGCTAATATCTCATGGATTTCCACTCTTTTTTTACTAATTAACCAAAATATAAAAGGTACCAGCACCACATAGCTAGCTGTTATAAAGGCAGATTTACTAACTGTGGTATACTTTAAACCCACTGTCTGGGTAAAAAACCCTAAAAATAAAAAAACCCCTATAATAGCCCCTGCCTGTATTTCTTCTGTATTGATTTTGAGAAGCTTTTTATAAAAAATAATCCCAAGTAATACGCTGGCCAGGGAAAACC
>DUPX01000011.1 GCA_012838085.1 Eubacteriaceae bacterium | reverse complement strand
CTAATATAGTATATATTTTATTATATTATTTGTTGAATTATATTAATAAGAGGTATGATATTGAGAAAAGTAAATTGAATATTAAATACCCTTGCCATAGTAAGCTTAATTGAACTTCTGATAGACAAGGTTATTATAACAAAGGTTAATACTATCAAGTCTAGGATAAAGCTTCTTTACTTTAAAGGTATATCCACCACTTCATAAATCTCATTTTTATAGTGAATCTTATTTATCTTAAGTTTTAGTTGATTTCCCTTCCCCTTAAAGGATAAGGTTCTTATCTTTAACACTTCTCCTTCTTGAGTTTTTTCATAATCTTCGCTGTGGACTTCATTTAAATCTATTTCTTCCCCATCTACTATTAGTTGAATATTGGGAAATAGGACATCATCATCACTTTTTATAGTTATTTCTGTAGTATCCTTGGTTTCTGAAATTTTTAATATTTCAAGACTTATATCCTCTAATTTTATCACCTGGGGTTTTTCTATTGGTATTATTTTTTTTAGTCTTTTATCAACAATAATATTTATTATGGCTAATTTTAAATCCTTTAGATCCTCTGGTAAAGGTTCAAATATATGCTCAAAGGTAATACCTTTTGGTCCACCACTTGTCCCTGAGCCTGTAGGTTCATAAACCTTTCCATTTACTAATAGGGTAAAGTCTATTTGGGGCCTTATTGATTCACCTATAAAATCTTCCAGTATTATATCCAAGATACTTGCTAAGGAGCCTTTTATTATAGTTTGAGTATTTGTTGCCAGAATACTTTTAAACTTTATTTCCTGATTTTGAATGGTGATAGATTTATTTAGACTTTGTTTTATACTATGGCCCATGGCCTTATTTCTATCTAAGGTAAAGGGTATATCAAAGTCCTTATAATCATCCCCAATTTGTATTTTCCCTTGAAATCTCATTTTTTTCTCATAAATCCTAGGTGGCTCAAAGGAATGAACCCAATATATCTCTCCTTTTTCTTTCCGTATTTCCCCCTGGGCCGAATTAGAATGATATTCCTTTATTAACCCCCTAATCTTTATACTTGGAAAGAATAAATCGGGAAAATCCTCTATATTTTTAGTACTAGGGTCCTCTATCCTATAAAAGGCAAGTAATTGGCTATCATCCACCATAATTCCATCTAAAGTAATCTTTATACCCCCTGGGAAACTATAGCTTTTACCTATCTCCTGGCCCTTTCCTAAATTGTTTAGATCCTTTAAGCTATCGGACATAACACCATCATAGCCTAAAAGCCTTTTCCCATAATAGGCTAAGGTATTATAATTATAGGTGAAGATAAAGGCTATTAATAGAAGGGCCACTATAGAAAATCTTTTTATCTTATTCCAATGAAACCTATAATTTTCTAATTCTATATTATTAAGTGCCCCCCTAAGTCTATCTTCCATATCCACAGGGGCTTCTATATTTTTAAAGAAATCCCTTTTCTCTTGGTATATATCCTCTATTTCCTTCATCTATATTCACCTCCCATGTTCTCCCTTAGCCTTTTTAGTCCATTAAAAATTCTTGATTTCACTGTGCCTATAGGGGTATTGGTAAGCTTGGAGATTGTTTCATAGTCGTAGTCAAGATAATACCTTAGTTTAATAGCCTCCCTATGCTTAAAACTTAGCTTCTCTAATTCTTTGTCCAAATCTATCTCTTGATCCTTTTCTCTAAAATAATTCTTTTTATCCTCCTGATCCCATTCATCTATTAGGACAATCCTTTTATCCTTCTTGATTTTATTTAGACAACAGGAGACTAATATTTTCTTACTCCAACTATAAAAGGCCTCTGGTTTTCTAAGGCTATGGATTTTGCTATAGAGAATAACAATCATATCCTCTAGGGCATCTAGGGCATCTTCCTGGTTTTTCATATATAGAAGGGCTAAACCATAGTATTCATTTTTTTTATTCATTATTAGGGTAACTAATGCATCTTTATCTCCAGATTTGGCGTTTTTTATTAAAAATATATCCTCCAATGAATACCCTCCTTCTATATATAAGAGTAATAACAGCTATAAAAAGTTCAGGGAATTCTAAAAAAAATTGAAACTCCACCCCAAACATGGGGACGGTTCCTTGTTTGACATTTACATTCCATTTAAATATAATTAATTCAGCTTAATATAACATAATCTTATCAAAATAATACACCTCGTTATATAGGTTTGTTGTATCATATTAAATATATATTACTCCAAAATTTTATATAAATTTAGCTATGGTAATTACAAAATAATTTT
>DUPX01000089.1 GCA_012838085.1 Eubacteriaceae bacterium | reverse complement strand
CTTTTTATTTGCAAAATTTTCTATATCCCAGGCTGTAGTTATATTAATATCTGCCCTTGCAGGCGCATTTATTGTATTATTATTGAGTTTAGTAAAGCAAATTGGGCAAAATAAGGTTATTAAACAATTAAAATTAGATATAAAGGCTTTGGAAGAAGAAAGGGACAATCTTTATGGAAAACTAGATGAACAACCCCTGGACATGGAAGAAGGGGAAGGTAAGGTAGGAGAAGGGGAAGAAGCACCTCAAAAAGAGTTGTAGGAAACGGTGCCCTCGTCATTTTGGGGATGTTATTGGAAAAATATCTTACCAAAATATAAATATAACAAAAGGAAATGAGTTGAAATAATGAAGGATTTTTCTACAAACTCTCCCCAACAGACCTATGAATTTGGGGAGAAAATCGGTGAAAGATTAATAGCTGGTTCCATTGTATGTCTTGCTGGGGAAATGGGGGCAGGGAAAACAGCCTTGACCCAGGGAATTGTCAAAGGTGCCGGAATAGAAACCTATGTGACCAGCCCCACCTATACAATAATAAATGAATATAGTGGAAAGCTCCCCATCTATCACTTTGATGTCTTCCGGTTGGAGGATGGGGACGAACTCTATGAAATAGGTTTTGATGAATACCTATACGGGGAGGGTATTGTAATAATTGAATGGGCAAACTTAATAAAGGAGTTCCTTCCTAAGGAATACCTTTGGATAGATATAAAAAAAGGGGAAGATTTTAATGATAGAACTCTTACCCTAATACCCAAGGGGAATTACTATATAGAATTGCTAAAGGAGTTAAAGATATGAAATTGCTTGCACTGGATTCCTCCTCTATTGTTGCCACAGTGGCAGTGGTAGACCAGGATAAAGTCATTGGTGAAATGATAATAAATCATAAAAAGAATCACTCTCAGAAACTTATGCCTTTACTAAGACAATTATTAGATGAAGTGGAAATAAAATTTAAAGATATTGATGCCTTTGGAGTTTCAATAGGGCCTGGTTCCTTTACAGGTATTAGAATAGGTTTATCAGCTATGAAGGCTCTAGCACATATTGATAATAAGCCCCTTATTGGGGTGTCAACATTAGAGGGATTAGCTTTTAATCTTCCTAATAGTAAGGGAATAATATGCCCTATATTAGATGCTCAAAGGGAACAAATCTATACTGGTCTTTATAAATGGGAAGACAATCAAATGTTTTCTATTGTAGAAGATCAGGCTATATCTGCTATGGAATGGATAGAAGTGTTGAAAAAAAGACCAGAGTCAATCCAGCTAGTAGGAGATGGAATTAAAAAATTTGCTCCCATATTTAAAGAGAATCTAGGTCATAAGATTTCCCTAGCTCCAATAATATCCCAGATGCCTAGGGCTTCATCAATAGCAAATCTTGCCCTTGAAAAATTTTTAAAGGGAGAAAAGGGGGATTATAAAAGTATTGTTCCCCACTATATTAGAAAATCTCAGGCAGAACAAAAATTTGGTGTTTAGATTAAGAGGGTTGGAGAATGAAGGAAATAGATATATTAACTATGAAGAAGGAACATATAGAACAAGTACTGGAAATTGAGAAGCTAAGCTTTTCTATCCAATGGTCTGAAGAGGCTTTTACCACAGAGGTTACCCATAATCAATTAGCAAGGTATCTTGTTGTGATTGAAGATAATAAAGTGATTGGCTATGGGGGAATGTGGTTTATTTTAGGGGAGGCCCATATAACAAATATTGCAATCCATCCAGAATATAGGGGAAGGGGCAGGGGCAGACAGTTAATAGAAGCCCTAATTAAGATGGCTGCCCAGGAGAATATATTTGATATAACTTTAGAAGTTAGAATAAGTAATACTTCAGCCATTAATTTATATAAAAGTTTGGGATTTGAAGCTGTAGGCATTAGAAAGGAATTCTATTATGATAATAAGGAGGATGCCCTTATTATGTGGAGGAGAGGGGGGAAATATAGTGGAAGTAATATATAAAAGACTGGCCCTGGGGGCTATTTTTATTACATTGCCAATTATTATTATACTTACTAACTTGGAGTTGGTCGCTTTTAATAAAAATTTTTACAATGCTAAGTATGATAAATATCAGGTGGTAGAAAATACTGGTATAAAAAAAGATGAATTAATGGAAGTAACCCATGAACTCCTATCCTATTTAAGGGGAGAAAGAAATGACTTAAAAATATATGCTAATGTCCTAGGGGAAAATAGATTGGTGTTTGATGAAAGGGACCGGGCCCATATGGTAGATGTCCAAGTCCTTTTTATAAAGGGTACTCTCCTAAGAAATATATCATCTATAGTTTTTATTATTGGATTTATATATTTAATCTTTATAAAAAAATACAGAAGAGAAGCAGTAAGGATGTTATTAAATTCAATTATTACTACCGCCATATTGATAATATTATTGGCAATAATAATATCTACGGATTTTTCCAAGTATTTTGATATATTTCACTATATTTTCTTTGACAATGATCTCTGGAGATTGGATCCTAATAAAAGCATCCTAATAAATCTAGTACCCTTAGGTTTTTTTAAGGATATAGTTGTAAAATTAGGGCTAAATATCTCTATTAGTTTTGCTTTAATAACCCTTATAAGTATTTGGTATTTAAGAAAGAATAAATCCACTATTAAATATAAAATTTTATAATAAAGGAAGAAGATAATGAACTATTCAATAAAGAAATTAAAGGAAAGAATGAATAAAAATATAGAGAAGAATAAGGATATAATTTTATTGGCCATTGAGACCTCCTGTGATGAAACCTCTATTGCCATAGTAAAAAATGGACGGGAGGTACTATCCAATAAGATATATTCCCAAATAGATATTCATAGGGTCTTTGGTGGGGTGGTGCCAGAGGTAGCATCTCGCAATCACTTAGTAAAGATACCCTATATTATTGATGAAGCTATAGAGCAATCAGGCATTTCCCTTAAAGAATTAGATGGCATTGCTGTTACCTATGGTCCTGGATTAGTAGGGGCTTTATTAGTAGGCCTTTCCACTGGGAAAGCCCTTGCCTTTGGTTTGAATATTCCTCTAATCGGAGTTCATCATATAGATGGGCATATATCGGCTAATTATATAGAGTATAGGGAATTGGAACCACCCTTTGTATCTTTAGTTGCTTCAGGGGGCCATAGCCATTTAATTTATGTAGTGGATTATGGAGAATACCAAGTTTTAGGTAGGACTAGGGATGATGCAGCTGGGGAGGCCTTTGATAAGATTGCTCGGGCTCTAAAATTAGGATATCCAGGTGGACCCCTAATAGATAAAAAGGCCAAGGAAGGAAATAAATATGCCATAGATTTTCCTAGGGCTTATCTAGAAGAGGATAGCTTCGACTTTAGTTTTAGTGGTTTAAAGTCCTCAGTATTAAATTATTTGAATAGCTGTAAAATGAGGGGGGAAGAAATTATAGTAGAGGATGTGGCGGCCAGTTTCCAGCAGGCTGTAGTGGAGGTTCTTGCCAATAAAACCATAAAGGCAGCTATAGAAAAGAAATCCAATTCTATTTACTTGGCAGGGGGAGTGGCTGCAAATACTGCCCTTCGTGAAGAAATAGGGAAGTTAGCTAGAAAGGAGAATATTCACCTAGGTTATCCATCTATTATATTGTGTACCGATAATGCTGCCATGATAGGTGCTGCCGGCTATTATCAATATTTAAAGGGTAATATCTCTGATCTAGATCTTAATGCCTACCCTAGTTTACCACTATCATAATTATGTAAATGTTGATAATGTGGAAAAACTAAAATAAAATAAATAGAATATCAGATTTACAAGATTTACCCATGTGGATAACCATGTGGATATTGTGGACAGGTTGTGGAGAACCTCCCATTTATAAGATTATATAATTAGACTTAATAAGGATTTTTCGCACCTGTATTACAAGAATGGAACTAAAAAATATCTTTATTAAATCAGGAATTATATAAGGTAGAACACCGGCAACTATAGCTTTTGGAATAGAATGGGTATAAACAAAGGATAATTGGAGGGTGCCGATGGTATAGAGAATTATTAAACCGATAATATTGGCAAATAGCATATAAGCCAGCCCAGGCTCATCCTTTATTTCTATTAATTTGCCAATTATATATGCTGCAACAATAAAACCTATTATATAACCCCCGGTAGGACCTATTAATGTAGGTACACCACTTTTAAAACCAGCGAAAATAGGAAGACCTACTAAACCTAATATTGTATATATTAGTACTGATAAAAAACCTAGCTTGCTTCCTAAGATACTTCCGGATAAAACCATGCCCACTACCTGTAATGTAATAGGGACAGGGGAAAAGGGAAGAATGATTTGCAGAGGAGATATTATAGCTAATAGTCCAGAAAACATTCCTACTAATACAACCTTTTTTATATTCATAATTAGAACCTCCATAGTAAACCATAAATTATTTTAAGTTAACAATAGATATTATACATAAGGATTTAGGGATAGTCAACTATCATTAAAAAATAGTTAACATATAATGATTTTGAATAATGACATTTTATTAGGGTAAATAATTATAGAATATATAAAGGAGGCTTGATGTAATGACGAAAGTTTTATTTTCTGTCCCCATTAAAGACCACCAGTTGATGGAATTTAAAAATAAATTTCCCCAGGTGGAATTTATAGTGGATAAGGATGATTCAGATGAAAGTCTATTGGACCTTGCGGATATATGGGTTACCTATGGCTTTCAAATGAAAAAGGGCAGAATAGAGAGGACAAAAAACCTTAAATGGATTATGACCTATGGGGCAGGGGTGGATAAGCTACCTGCAGAGGAAATTATCAATAAGGATATTTTAGTTACCAATGTAAGTGGAATACATAGGCATGCTATGGCAGAGCAGGTTTTTGCCTATATGTTGGCCCATGCTAGAAAATCCAGTGAGTTTAATAGACAGCAAATACAAGGGGAATGGGATAGAGATATTAAACCCTTAAGCCTATATGGAAAGACCATCGGTATAATTGGTGTAGGGGCAATAGGCCAGGAAATAGCCCGGAAGGCAAAGGCCTTTGATATGACTGTATTAGGGGTCAGAAGATCAGGAAAAAATGTGGAATTTGTTGATGAAATGTATTCCATGGAAGGTTTAAGTAAATTATTAGAAAAAAGTGATTATATAGTAATGATACTTCCTCTAACCTCTGAAACTAGGTATATTTTGGATAGGGCTGCCTTTGAAAAGATGAAGGAAGGCAGTTATTTTGTAAATATTGCCAGGGGTGAAGTGGTGGATACTGAGGCATTATTATGGGCATTAAAAGAGAAAAAAATAAGCGGTGCTGGATTAGATGTCTTTGAAGAAGAACCATTACCTAAGGACCATCCCTTAAGATATATGGACAATGTTATTATCACTCCTCATATTGCAGGTATTTTCCCAGGTTATCTATCTAGGGCAAATAAGATTTTCCTTCATAATTTAGATGCCTATTTAAATAATAATGGAGAAATGATAAATATTGTAAATATGGAAATGGGGTATTAATCCCCCATTTCCTCTAATAAGATCATATTTTCTTCCCATAACAACATTGTTTCTTTTAGTTCTTCCTTACTATTATTATAATCTTTGGTAATATCCTGGACCCTATCCCCATCATCATAAAAATTAGGTTGACACATTATATGTTCCAGTTTATAAATTTTCTTTTCTAATTCCTCTATTTTATGTTCTAGGGATACAATTCTTTGCTGTTGATTTTTAAAGGCCTGACGATATTCCCTTTCTTTTCTTCTTTCCTGTTTAAGTTGGGTTTTATTAATAATAGGTGCTATTTGTTGCCCTTCTCTTAATAGTTGTTCCTGTTTCTTTTTTTCAAGATAATAATCATAATTACCTAAGAATACCTCCATACCTTTTCTATTCATCTTAAAGATTTTATGGACCACCTTATTTAAAAAGTATCTATCATGGGATATGACTAGAAGGGTACCCTTATATTGTATCAGGGCATCTTCTAGCACTTCCTTTGTATCTATATCTAGATGATTGGTAGGCTCATCCATTAGAAGAAGATTTGCTTTAGAGAGCATCAGTTTAGCCAAGGATACCCTACTACGTTCTCCTCCTGATAGGGTGGAAATTTCCTTATAGACATCATCTCCAGAGAATAAAAAGGCACCTAGAAGATTGCGAATTTCTGTTTCTGTGGCAGAAGGCTTTTCTTTCCAAAGCTCCTCTAATATTGTGTTGTCACTATCTAATAAGGCCTGCAATTGGTCAAAATATGCAGGATATACATTTCTGCCTATGGTGACATTACCAGAATCTGAGGACAATCTATTTAATATAATATTGAATAGTGTGGATTTTCCCACCCCGTTAGGGCCAATAATTCCTATATGTTCTCCCTTATAGATCTGAAAGCTAATATTATTAAAGATCTCATGGTCTCCAAAGGACTTAGATAAATCTTCCACCTTTAACACATCTCGTCCGCTATTTATCTCAGGTTGGATGGATAGATTGAGATTTTTTTGTTGTTCCGGTCTTTCTAATAACACAATCTTATCTAAGGCCTTTTGTCTACTCTCCGCCTTTTTTATGCTCTTTTCCCGATTAAAAGAACGATATTTGGCAATAATTTCCTCCTGCCTTTTTATTTCCTTTTGCTGTTCTCTATATTGGTGGAAGGCTATCTTTTGGTCTTCCTTCTTATATCTCACATATTGGGAATAATTCCCTTGGTAAATAGTTATTTTATGATTTTCCAATTCCAATACCTGGTCCACTAGGGCATCTAAAAAATAGCGATCATGGGAAATAATAAAAAGTGTATGGGGATAACTGGATAAATATGTTTCCAACCACTCTGTTCCATCTAAATCTAAAAAGTTTGTAGGTTCATCTAATAATAAGATCTGGGGTTGTATTAAAAGAAGTTTTGCCAAAGCAATACGGGTTTTTTGACCACCACTAAAGTTAGCTATAGATTTACTATAGTCAGCTTCACTAAAACCTAATCCAGTCAACACCCCACGAATTTGACTGGGATAGCTATATCCATTTAATTCTTCAAATTTTTCTTGGAGGTGGCCATACTCTTCCATAAGTAGGGGCAAGTCTTGACTATTACTTTTTTTACTTATCTCCTTTTCTAAGAATCGAATCTGCTGTTCCAGTTCAATAAGTTCATTAAAGATATTAACCATTTCTACCCAAAGGCTATTTTCTTCATTAAGGTCTAGCTTCTGGGAGAGATATCCTATTGTAGTATTCTTAGGAGTAATAATATTTCCACTATCCTTTGAAATTTCTCCAGCAATTATCTTAAATAAGGTGGACTTTCCTGTACCATTTCTACCCACCAGGGCCACCCTTTGACCGTAACTTATATGAAAACTAACATCCGCCAATATGGTGTTAATACCAAAGGACTTACTTATATTTTTACATGATAATATCACAAAATCATACCTCCAGCTGTTTTATAGCTATTATTATTGTAGCAGAAAGGGAAAAACATTTAAACAATGTTTAAAGAATATTGTAATTGGGTATAACTTAAAAAGAGAGAAAATTGTTTATTAATTAACAGAGTTCATGGAAAAAAGTTTGACACTATACTACCCAAATGATATAATTCCTTTATTAAAAACTTGTATCATTAGAGAAATGGTAATAACGGAGGGAAGTTTAATGCAAAGAACATCACAAAAGGTTTCTATGGCTGTTATTAGAAGATTGCCAAAGTATTATCGATATTTAGAAAATCTACTTAATAAAGAAATATATAGAATTTCATCAAAGGAATTAAGTAGGATTATAGGTTTTACTGCCTCCCAGATACGCCAAGACCTTAATTGTTTTGGGGGATTTGGTCAGCAGGGTTATGGTTATAATGTGGAAGAATTATATAAAGAGATTGGAAAGATCTTAGGATTGGTACGGGAATATAAATCAGTTATTATAGGGGCTGGCAATCTTGGTCAAGCAATAGCCAATTATTCTGATTTTCAAAGAAAAGGCTTTAAACTAAAGGCTATGTTTGACATAAATCCTAAATTAATAGGATTGAAGATAAGAGATGTAGAGATCTTAGATGTGGATAATTTAGAGGACTTTATAAAGGAAAATGATATTGAAGTAGGAATTATATGCGTTCCCTTTTCAAAAGCCCAAGAAACTGCAGACAGGCTAATTGCAGCAGGAATTAAGGGAATTTGGAATTTTGCTCCCTTTGATATAAAGGTTCCAGACAATATTGTTATTGAAAATGTTCATCTAAGCGAAAGTCTATTTACCCTTTCATATCTATTAAATGAATACAATAACCCAGAAGATTAAAATTTATTAAGTAAATTAGAACCCATCTAACACACCACCTTCCCATAGATGGGTATAATTTTTCTAAAAAAATAGTAATCCTATAGGATTACTATTTTTTTAGAAAAATATAACACCTTATTTGGGTTGAGATTTTAGTGCCTGTATAGCAAGGTCAAAGAATTCTTTTACATGGATAGTTGCGCCAGTAATTGCATCAGTATTACCTTCTTCATTGGAATATTTAATATCTGTTGGGTCTTGTACTTCTAATAGATAGGCCTCTACTAAAGCAGCTTGCTCATGCCATTCTGCATTGGCATTTCCATGCTCCACCATACCATACTCCCCATTAATAGATTTTGTTACCTTATCATCTCCCCCATCTTTGTGTATCCCATTCCATTTAGCGTCAACGATTTTACCATCCTTAACCTCTATGGTAACAATGTTTTTCCAGCCACTATTATCATCAAAATCTTCCTCTTGGGCTTCATAGATTCCATCCTCTAAATCTTCCACTGATACCCCTAGATCCTCCACAGATACCGGTGGTGTTTTTTCTTCTGGTTGTTCATTTGCTGAAGAAGAGCAACCTATAACTAGGGTAAGCATTGTAGCTAATACTACAAGCAATACTAATAGTCTTTTCATATATAATCCCCCTAAATATTTATATTCTTAAAACATACAAAAATTATACACAAAATACTTTAACAAATCAATAGAAAATAAGAAAAAATATCCAATTAAATCTATAGGAATAATAGGCTATTTTTTATTCCTGAAATTTATTACCCTCCCCATTAAATTTATGCTAAAATAAAAGGATATTCGGACAAACTTTTAACATATTGTAGTTGGATTAAGTGGAACAGAGAAAGGATTAAGGTTAATAATATGAATATAGAAGAAATTAATAAAGGTATAGTAATTAAAAATATACAAAACTTTCATCCAATCCACACCTTTGAATGTGGCCAATGTTTTAGATGGAATAAGACCGATGATAATACCTACATAGGAGTGGTTAGGGATAAGGTCATTGAGGTGGAGCTAAGGGGAGTGGATTTATATATTTATAATATAAGTCAAGAGGAATTTTACCATAGATGGCAGGACTATTTTGATTTGGCTAGGGACTATAGTATAATCCAGGAGAAACTAAAAATAGATCCAATACTAAAAAGGGCTATAGACTATGGAAGGGGGATTAGAATATTAAATCAGGATCCTTGGGAAACCCTGATTTCATTTATAATATCCTCTAATAAAAACATACCCCATATCAAAAAAATAATTGAATATTTAAGCAGGAGCTATGGTAGTATGCTAATCTATAAGGGAAAAGAATATTACACATTTCCCACCCCAAAACAATTGTCTGGATTATCCATAGAAGAAATATCCAAAAGCAAATGTGGTTATAGGGCAAAGTTTATCCACGCTGCAGTAGAAAGGGTAAGTAATGGAGATATTAATTTAGACTATATTAGTAGCTTATCTTCCCATCAGACAAGAGAAGGCCTTATTAGCCTTTATGGGGTAGGACCTAAAATAGCCGATTGTGTAATGCTGTTTTCTATGGGAAAATATGAGGTCTTTCCCACTGATGTTTGGATCAAAAGACTAATGGAATATTTTTATTTTAAAAAACCTACATCTATAAAAGAGATTAGAAAATTTGCTAATAAAAAGTGGGGGAACTTAGCAGGTTTTGCCCAACAATATTTATTTTACTATGGTAGAAGCCATGGAGAAATTTTTAAATAGCAGAGCTAGAAGGGAGATTACCAACAGTGCAATTATTAGGAACTATAGTAAACTCATCAACAATTATAATTGGAGCAATAATAGGAGTGATTATAAAAAAAGGTATTCCTGAGAGAATAAATGATACAATTTTAAAGGGACTAGCCCTAGGAATTATGGTCTATGGGATTTCTGAAGGGATAAAGACAGGAAATCTTATAATAGTGTTGGCCAGCTTGGTGCTAGGCGGGATTATAGGAGAAATTATAGATATTGATAAAAAACTAGAAAATCTTGGGACCTTTATTGAAGGCAAGTTTAAAAATAAGGGGGGAAACATCTCCCAGGCCTTTGTAACCACTTCACTAATGTATTGTATAGGGGCAATGGCAATAACAGGGGCTTTGCAAAGTGGGTTACAAAATGACCATACTACCTTATATGCCAAATCTCTAATAGATTTTGTAGTCTCTATTATCTTTGGTTCCACTTTAGGAATTGGGGTGGCCCTATCTGGCATTAGTGTATTTATATATCAGGGTTCTATTACCCTATTAGCAGCTTTATTAAAAACCTTATTGCAGGATCCAGTAATTAGAGAAATGACAGCAATAGGTGGTATTTTAATTGCCGGCATCTCACTAAATATGTTGGGACTTACCAAAATTCGTCTGGCAAATCTCTTGCCGGCAGTATTTATACCGATCTTTATATATATGATTTACACCTTTTTATAAGGCAGGGGGTAATAATTTGGAGAGCAATAAAGAAAGAACAGGAATCTACTTAATAATAATAGCTGCCATAGGCTGGGGATTATTAGGAACATTTACTAAGCTTCTTGGATATTATAGCTATGACTCTATAACAATAGCCACCTTTAGACCAACTATGGCAGTTATTTTTTATATTATAGTAACAGCTATAAAAAATCCCTCTGATTTTAAAACAGATCTAAGGGGTATAGTATTATTTTTCATATATGGAATGTTGGCCTATAATGGATTATTCGTAGGTTTTTCTTATGCTGTGGAATTAACCAGCCCTGCAACAGCTGTAATACTCTTATATACTGCACCAATACTTATCACCTTTCTTTCTTATTTTTTCTTTCAGGAGCCTTTAACCCTAAAGAAAATCTTTGCATTAATTCTAACTGCCTTAGGATGTTTTTTGGTAGTAAGAGGTTATAAGCCAGGGATTCTTCAGCTAAATGTCAAGGGCATACTATGGGGGTTATTGTCAGCCCTAGGTTTTGCCTTCCAATGTGTCCTGGGAAAGAAAATTCTGGAGAACTATTCCCATAGAACCCTTCTAGTCTATGGATTTATATTTTCTGCATTATTTCTTTGGATACTAAGACCTCCTTGGATATTGGTAAAAAGTATTACTAGCATAAAACCTTCTTTATTGATATTAGGCTTAGGAGTTCTTTGTACTATAATTCCCAATGGTCTATATGCAAAAGCCTTAAACTATGTGGAGGCTAGCAAGGCAGGGATACTATCTAATATAGAGCCAGTGACAGGGGTATTTTTGGCCTTTGTTTTATTTAAGGAAAAAATGGAAGGATTACAATGGCTAGGTATTGGATTGGTGGTGCTTTCCCTTATCCTTGTCCAATATAAAAACACCAATAAGATAGAAGGAAACACTGAATAATTTGATATCTGAAGGCAATAATAATATAAGAAAAAGTGCAAATTTTGGAATTGGTAGAAAAATTGCAAAAAACAAAGATATTTAGAGGAAACACTAGATAATATAGCATAATTCACCAATTTTGAGCAAATACGACAATTATGATACTACTACAATATTTGCCAATAAAGTAAGCTTTCTATATTATATTATTAGCACTCAATTAAATAGAGTGCTAATAATATAGACATATAAAAATTTATAAATATCATTAAGGAGGGTTAACATGAATATTAAACCATTAGGTGACAGAGTAGTAATCAAAGTTAAGGAAGAGGAGGAAACAACAAAAAGTGGTATTGTCCTACCAGGCACTGCTAAAGAAAAACCCCAACAAGGCACTATAGTAGCTGTAGGCAGTGGAGAAGTTATTGATGGCAAGAAGGTAGAATTGGAAGTTAAGGTAGGGGACATTGTATTCTATTCCAAATATGCTGGAACTGAAATCAAGATAGATGAAGAAGAATATCTTATTTTAAAACAAAGCGATATTTTAGCTATTGTAGAATAATAAAAATAGGAGCAAATACATAGAAGCTCCCAAATAGAAATTTAGGAGGTAATAGATAATGGCAAAAGAAATTAAATTTGGTGAAGAGGCAAGAAGATCACTAGAAACAGGAGTTAATAAACTTGCGAATGCAGTAAAAGTTACATTAGGACCAAAGGGCAGAAATGTTGTATTAGATAAAAAATTTGGTTCCCCTACCATCACTAATGACGGGGTAACCATTGCAAGGGAAATTGAGTTAGAAGATGCATTTGAAAATATGGGAGCCCAACTAGTAAAAGAAGTGGCAACTAAGACTAATGATGTTGCAGGTGATGGTACTACTACTGCTACCCTTTTAGCCCAGGCTACTGTAAGAGAAGGATTAAAAAATGTTGCAGCCGGTGCTAATCCAATGATATTGAAAAAAGGTATTGAAAAAGCATTAGATACAGTAGTGGAAGAAATTAAAAATGCTAGTAAGACTATTGAAAGTAAGGAAGCTATTAAACAGGTTGCAGCTAACTCAGCCTCTGATGAAAATATTGGACAATTAATATCTGATGCAATGGAAAAGGTAGGAAGTGACGGAGTTATCACAGTAGAAGAAGGAAAATCCATGGGGGTAGAATTAGAGGTAGTAGAAGGAATGCAATTTGATCGCGGCTACCTATCCCCTTATATGGTAACAGATACAGATAAGATGGAAGCTGTTTTGGATGAACCATATATCTTAATTACAGATAAAAAGATTAGCAACATTCAAGAAATCCTACCCCTATTAGAACAAATGGTACAACAGGGTGGAAAGCTACTTATTATTGCTGAAGATGTAGAAGGAGAAGCATTAGCAACCTTAGTCCTTAATAAACTAAGAGGAACCTTTAATTGTATAGCAGTTAAAGCACCTGGCTTTGGAGATAGAAGAAAAGAAATGCTAGCAGATATTGCTATTTTAACAGGTGGAACTGTAATCTCAGAAGAACTAGGTTTAGATCTAAAATCTGTAGAGCTGGATCAATTAGGTAAGGCAAGACAAATTAAAGTAGACAAAGAAAATACAATTATAGTGGAAGGATATGGAGAGGCCCAAGCTATTAAAGACAGAGTAAATCAAATAAGAAAGCAAATTGATGAGACAGATTCAGATTTTGATAGAGAAAAACTACAGGAGAGATTAGCAAAACTTTCTGGTGGAGTGGCCGTTATTAAAGTAGGTGCAGCTACAGAAACAGAATTAAAGGAGAAAAAGTCTAGGATTGAAGACGCATTAGCAGCTACAAGGGCAGCAGTAGAAGAGGGAATTGTAGCAGGTGGTGGAGTATCTTATATCAATGCTATTCCAGCACTTAATAAGCTAATAGAAACCCTTTCTGGAGATGAAAGAACAGGAGCCAATATTCTCCTTAAGGCAGTAGAAGAGCCACTAAAACAAATTGCACTAAATGCTGGTCTAGAAGGATCTATAGTAGTAGAAAAGATTAAGTCTGAAAAACCTGGAATAGGATTTAATGCTTATACAGAAGAATATACAGATATGATAGAAGCAGGAATCATTGACCCAACCAAGGTAGTACGTTCTGCAATTCAAAATGCTTGCAGTATTGCAGCAATGCTTTTGACAACTGAAACAATAGTTGCTGATCTTCCTGAAGAAGAACCAGCTGGAGGCGGAATGCCAGGAGGTATGGGCGGAATGCCAATGATGTAATAGTTGCCCTATAGACAACAAAAGCTAATATTTCCCGCAGATATCCTAGAAAAAACTAGGATATTCTGTGGGATTTTTTATTATCAATATGGGCAGAATAAGTAAAGTCTTATAGTATATATTTTTTATAAAAAATATAACAAAGTTTAATACAATCAAATTATGTTAAACAATTTGCAATTATCCTCACTTTATAGTATACTCTAGTCGTATGAAAACGGTACTAGAGACTAAATTTATCAGATCTGGAGCCAATAGCTTATGGCTATATAAAATATACTTATTAGTTTTTCAAATAAATAAAATAAAGGAGTGGAAGTAAGCTTGGGAAACAATATTGATAATTTGACCATGAAGGAAATAGCCCAATTGTATCGGGAAAAATCTCTTTCTCCTGTTGAGGTGGTAAAACACCAATTAGAAAAAATTAAAGAGAAAGAAGACTTAAATGCTTTTATAACTGTAACAGGAGAGCTAGCTACAGAATTAGCAAAGGAATCTGAACAGCGATTTGCAAAGGGACAATCTTTAGGACCAATGGATGGGATCCCTTATGGTGCAAAGGACGTTATTTATACTAAGGGTATAAGAACCACCATGGGTAGTAAAATATATAAAGACTATTACCCTACAATTAATGCAACAGTAATTGATAAACTAGATGGGGGAGGAGCTATTCTTTTAGGAAAAACAAATACCCAAGAATTTGCTGCAGGAGCTACAAGTGATGTTTCCTATTTTGGACCTGTTAAGAACCCCTATAATAAAAATAAGGTATCAGGTGGTTCAAGTGGAGGTTCTGCAGCAGCCGTTGCAGCAAGAATAATTACTGCTGCTCTTGGTACAGATACAAGTGGTTCAGTTCGTATTCCTGCTTCCGCCTGTGGCATAGTGGGAATGAAAGCAACTAGAGGTCGAGTAAGTAAATATGGTGCCTATACATTAAGTGATACCATTGACCATATTGGACCTATGACAAGAAATGTGGAAGATAATGCAATCATGCTAGGAGCTCTTGCTGGATATGATTCACGAGATCCATGGTCAATAAAACTTCCTAGTATGGATTTTACTGCTGAAATCGGTGAATCCATAAAGGGAATGGTAATAGGTGTTCCATATAGTTTATTTGAAGATATCACTGAACCAGAAATTTATGATTCTATAATGAATACAATAGAGGTTTTAAAGGAATTAGGTGTAAAGATTAAGACCATTCCAAGCATAGATGAAGATGGAACCTTTATAGACTCTTGTAGAATAGTAAGAGTAAGTGAGGGATATGCGGTTCATAGAAAGAACCTCTTAGAAAGACCTGAACAGTATAGCCCTGAATTAGTGGAACAAATAAGTTTGGGAGAAGCATTTAAGGCCCATGAATATATCAATGCATATAAATTGCGTAGTAAGTTCCAAGATCATTTTAGAGAATTGATGGAAGGTATTGATGCGATTATTACTCCTACACTACCTTTATTACCTACAGATATAGGACAAAGGGAAGTAGAAATACGGGGAGTTGTTCACTCTATTCACACTAGATATAATCTATTTACAATTATTGCAAGTTACACTGGTTTCCCTGCTATAACTATTCCAAGTGGACTTTCTAGTGATAACCTTCCAATAGGATTACAGATTCTTACTGATGAATATGCTGAAACTAAGGCTTATCGTATTGCTTATCAAATTGAAAAGGCATTAGGACTAAATCTATAAAAAAACAATAAACACACTCTCAAAAGGACTTTCTTTAATGAAATAAAATAGAAAGTCCTTTTATTTATGATATAGTTTTAAAATATGGGCATAATATCATTAAGATTTGTAAGATGAAAGGAGGAATCCAATGAGATATAGAAGATTAATATCTAAATCCCTTATTATTATGCTTATATCATTATTAATATTGGGATGCACTACCCCAGGACCTGACACACCACCAGAGGAAAATAAAGAGCAAGAGGAAGAAGAAAAATCAGATCAAGATGCTAATACTACAGCTTCCACAGTTAATGATGAATCTGCCTTTAAGGAGGCTATTAGCGAAGAGGGGACTTGGATAATTATACCTACAAAAGACCTATCCTTTGATGAGGACCTAGAGGTGGAAGGGGAGTTTAGAGATAAAGATGATCCATCCAATGATCTATTCCGAAAGCTAGCACTGTATGAACAAGACCAAGATAAAAAGATTACTAAGAGATATACCATTACTGCTCCTAAGATGATTATTAGAAGCCCTAACACCAATATAAAGGGCGGAGTTATAAAAGGTGATGTCTATGTAGAGGCAGAGGGATTCACCCTATCAGATGCTACCATTGAAGGAAATCTATATTTCTCCAATGAAGAAGATAAGACCACATTCCAGCTACAGGATGGGGCCAAGGTTACAGGAGATACAAAGGTGCAGGATAATGGAGAAGACAATAATCAGAATAATAATAAGAATGAAGGATAACTTCATTCTTATTATTATAACACCATCTGACAATACTACTGTATTGACAGCTATTGTTATTTTTTATACAATTAAAGAAATTGTAAATAACAAAAGAAAATAAAGGGATGGTGTAAAGGAGAGATGAGCGAAACAGAAGGGTTTTTAAAAAGAAAAAATATAGTATTTTCCGCCCAAAGATATTTTATAGAGGCACTAAGTTATATGGCATTAGGACTATTTTCCTCCTTAATTATAGGAACTATTTTAAATACCATAGGTGGCAAACTGGGAATAACATTTTTTACTGATACAATTTGGCCTATTGCCCAGGCAATGACTGGTCCTGCTATAGCAGTGGCAGTATCCTATGGTTTACAATCACCTCCTCTTGTTATTTTTGCATCAGTACTAACAGGGGCAGCAGGTGCTGAATTAGGAGGGCCTGTAGGGGCCTTTTTAGCAGCAGTTTTTGGTGCAGAATTTGGCAAACTAGTTTATAAGGAAACAAAGATAGATATTATTGTTACTCCTGCCACTACCATTATTGTGGGAGTATTAGTGGGGAAATTTGTAGGACCAGCTGTTTCTACTTTTATGAACGAATTCGGACGAATGATAATCTATGCCACCCAATTGCAACCTATACCAATGGGTATTCTAATATCAGTATTGATGGGAATGGCATTGACCCTTCCTATTAGCAGTGCGGCAATAGCCATAATGCTAGGTTTAAGTGGTCTGGCAGGAGGGGCAGCAACAGTGGGTTGTTCAGCACAAATGATAGGATTTGCAGTGATGAGCTATAGGGAGAATGGTATGAGTGGATTATTTGCCCAGGGACTGGGAACTTCAATGCTACAAATGCCCAATATTATAAAAAATCCTAGGATATGGATTCCCCCCACCCTCACTTCAGCAATATTAGGACCCTTATCCACTTATATTTTTAAGATGGAGAATATACCCATTGGGTCAGGAATGGGTACCAGTGGATTTGTGGGACAATTTGGCACCATTACAGCTATGGAAGCCATTGGCAGAGGCGGAATTACCCTATATTTAAATATTTTATTACTACATTTTATATTACCGGCGGTTTTAACACTTTTAATAGCAAAGTTTATGAGAAAAAGGGGTTGGATAAAAGAAGGGGATTTAAAATTGGATTTATAATAAATTAATAAAATTAGACCCCCATCATTGACAAAGATGCTATTATAAAATATACTAGAAAAAATAAATTATAGAGCTTTTTCTTATATAAAATAAAACAAACGGGTATGTTTTCCATAAGAAACATACAGTTTGTTTTTGTTTAACATTAATATTTTAACAATAGTAATAGAGATATATGTTTTTAACCATAATTTGTAGGGTAATGAGCTAAATAGTACTGAGGAGAGGAGTATATATTATGGAGAAATTTGTTAAAGAAGGGATTACCTTTGATGATGTTTTATTAATACCTGCTAAATCAGATGTTCTACCAAGCCAAGTAGATGTGTCCACCTATTTAACTAAAAAAATAAAGTTAAATATACCAATTTTAAGTGCTGGAATGGATACAGTAACTGAAGGACGTTTGGCAATTGCAATAGCTAGGGAAGGTGGAATAGGTATAATCCATAAAAATATGTCTATTGAAGAACAGGTAATGGAAGTAGATAAGGTAAAGCGCTCAGAACATGGAGTTATTGTAGACCCTTTCTACCTAAGCCCTGATCACTTAATTGGAGATGCATTAGAATTAATGGAAAGATATCATATTTCAGGAGTACCTATCACAGTAAAGGGAAAGCTAGTAGGTATTATTACTAATAGAGATTTAAGATTTGAAACAGATATGTATAAAAGAATAGATGAAGCTATGACCAAAGACAATCTTGTCACAGCTCCAGAGGGAACAGATTTAAAGAAGGCAGAGGCTATTCTTAAGAAACATAAGATAGAAAAACTGCCCATAGTAGATAAAGACTATTACTTAAAAGGACTTATAACCATTAAGGATATAGAAAAGGCTATCCAATATCCAAATTCTGCTAAGGATGAGACAGGAAGATTAATAGTTGGGGCAGCAGTTGGTGTTGGGAAAGACACCATAGAGAGGGTGGACGCCCTTGTGAAAGGCCAGGTAGATATTATAGCAATAGATACAGCCCACGGTCATTCAAAAGGTGTAATAGATATGGTAAAGAAGATTAAATCTATATATCCAGACTTACAGTTAATTGCAGGAAATGTGGCTACAGGAGAAGCTACAAAAGAACTAATAGAAGCCGGGGCAGATGCTATAAAGGTAGGCATCGGGCCAGGTTCTATTTGTACCACTAGAGTAATAGCAGGGATAGGAGTACCACAAATAACCGCAATATATGATTGTGCTAAGGTTGCCGATAAATACAATATACCTATTATTGCAGATGGTGGAATAAAATTCTCTGGAGATATTACAAAGGCAATAGCTGCAGGGGCAAGTACAGTAATGATAGGAGGTCTATTGGCAGCCACCGATGAAAGCCCAGGGGAGACCATTATATATCAGGGAAGAAGCTATAAAGTATATAGAGGTATGGGCTCAATGGGTGCAATGGAGGCCGGTAGCTCTGATAGATATTTCCAAGAAGGAGAAAGAAAATTAGTGCCAGAAGGGATAGAAGGGAAAGTACCCTTTAAGGGAAAATTATCAGATATAATATTCCAAATGGTGGGAGGACTACGTGCTGGAATGGGCTATTGCGGCACCCCTACAATTAAAGACTTAAAAGAAAAGGGACAATTTATGAAAATAACTGCTGCAGGTTTGACAGAAAGCCATCCCCACGATGTTTCCATAACAAAACAACCACCAAATTATACAATATAATAGGCTTGTCTTCCATTACAAATTTATTTGGAGTTGTAGGGACATCTGTAGTGATCCACCAGTAGGGAACGACGAGGGCGTCGTTCCGAAATAGGAATGACCTTTGTGGTATTTTATAAAACAATAGGAAGTGTTTAAGTGAAAAAATTTCTAGAAGAAGAAATAAAAAATATAAGAAAACAAATAGGAAATAAAAAGGTCCTATGTGCCCTATCAGGGGGAGTAGATTCATCAGTAGCTGCAGTGCTAGTCCATAGAGCAATTGGGGAAAAACTCACCTGTGTATTTGTAGACCATGGACTTTTACGGAAAGGCGAAAGGGAAGAAGTGGAAAGGGAATTTAAAGACCACTTCCAAATGAATTTAATAACAGTAGATGCCCGGGAAAGATTTTTAGATAAGCTTAAAGGAATAATTGACCCAGAGAAAAAGAGAAAAATAATTGGGGAAGAATTTATAAGGGTCTTTGAAGAAGAACAGAGCAAATTAAAGGATATAGACTATCTAGTTCAAGGGACTATAAAATCAGATATCATAGAATCCGGTACCAAGGGGAAGGTGGCAGTAAAATCCCATCACAATGTAGGGGGCCTTCCAGAGGATGTAAACTTTGAACTGATAGAGCCTTTAAAAACCCTATATAAAGAAGAAGTAAGGGAAGTAGGAAGATTATTAGGAATATCCCCAGAGATAGTTGAAAGACAACCATTTCCGGGACCAGGACTAGCAGTAAGATGTCTAGGAGAGATTACAAAAGAAAAACTAGAGATATTAAGGGAAGCAGATTATATATTTAGAGAAGAAATAAAAAATGCAGGTCTAAATATTTGGCAATATTTTGCAGTTCTTCCCAATATTCAATCAGTGGGAGTGATAGATGGGCAGAGAACATATTGTCATACTATAGCCTTAAGGGCAGTGAACTCCATAGATGGAATGACAGGAGAATGGGCAAAAATCCCTCTAGAGATATTAGAGAAAATATCCACTAGAATTACAGATAAAATACCGGAAGTAAACCGAGTAGTCTACGATATAACAAGCAAGCCACCGGCAACGATAGAGTGGGAATAGTACCCAGAGGTTTCAAGCTGAAAGCGCAGAAAGCTATGTAGGTACTACCCCTGTCAGGGTTGGCGAGGCTTATAGCGACTGTAAGGAGCTAGAAGTCCGCAACCTACGGCTGGAGTAAGGCAGATAAAAACCTCAACTGGAACGAAATTGGGTAAAAAGTTTTTTAGAATAATATAATAAATAATGCCAAGTGGCTTACAAAGAGAAACACCATAGAAATCTTATTAAAAGAATCTATGGTGTTTTTGTGTGTATATGTGTCAAGGGGACGGGGGTATTGGCACACATTCAATATTTAATATAAGCACTTATCCAATTAAGGGTGTGTGCTATTTTAAGTGGAAAGCTAAATAGATTAAATTATTATAGCTAATGGGGGACCTTGTCTTTTTTAGAATTATTCCCAAATTATGTCACCACCAAAAATAATCTCCATAGAATGTATTGACAGAAAAAAGGAGGTGACCTTGATGATGTCTAATTCTAAAAAAGACAATAAAAACTGTCCTCAATTACCTGGAACAGTATTAAGAATAAATATCCCTGCAGGAGCTGTCATTAACCTTCTAAACTTAATAGAAGTGACTTCTCCAAGTGGTGTTTGTTTAATTGTAAGATTGCCTATTCTTGGTGGTGGTTTAAATTTAAATTCAATCATTAACTCTATTCAAGAAGCAGGTGGGTCTATAGAAATTGAAGAATATTAATGAATAATAAAATAGCTCTTTTAGAACCATTGAGCTTGTTGAAAAAAAGGGTAGTTCTCCAAAGGGGAAACACCCTTTTTTAAAAGTGTCATAGGGACGGGGGTATTGTCACATTATCTTCTACCACCTCTATAAAAAAACTATTCAAAACACATTTCCTATTAATATCTAAGAAGAATATTTAATATTGACAACTACAAAATACAAAGACTCTAATTATGCCTTATATATTGTGTATTTTAGAGTCTTTTTTATTTAGTAGGAAAGACTAAAAAATATTGACTATAAAGAGGATTGGTATTTATAAAAAATATCAAAATTCAGGTTACTAATAATTACAAAAAAATAAAAAATGTTTAAAACTGTTAACCAGTTAACATATATATAATAAGTTGTATGTTAATATATAAACAAACAGACAAAAGGAAATTATTATGAAACCCTTTAAATATAAGGTAAATGCTAAAAAAAGGAAACCTAGCCAACAACTCATGTGAAAAAATCAACAATTTATTGGGATTATCAATTTTACCAAAAGGAGGTTTTGATTATGACTTCGAAAAGTATTCTCCTGAATTTAGATAACCTAGAACAATTTTCACATTTAATTAAAAAGAGGTTTTTATCCCTCCCTCATAAAATAAAGTTCCTTCAACGGGGGGAGGTCATTTATCACCAAGGGGATAAAATCGACAAGATTGGATTTATATTAGAAGGAACAATGAAATGTGCTAATTATACTAATGCTGGTGATGAAATTAATCCTCATTATTTTTATGAGGGAGAAATGTTTCCTGAATACTTGCTACTATCAGGTAACAACGAATATATTTACACATTAATTGCAGAGAAACGTTCAAAAATAATATTAGTTGATTTTGATATTTTAAAAAATCTTATTATGACGGATATGGAATGGTGTCAATTATTAATTGCATATATGGCCCACAGAGGTTTGTTAGCAGAGAAGTGGAAATTGTGCAATTGTTATGGTAGCTTACGAAGTCGCATCGCTTATATGTTGCTAGAAATATATGGGGTTTCAGATGAAGGTTGGACAGAAATAAAGGATAATCAACGAATTATTGCCACAAAGTTACAAATATCACGGACAGCTTATAATCAAGAAATGATGAGGCTAGAGGATGAGAAGATAATTAAAAGAGATAAGTCAAAAATCAAATTATTAAAACAAAGAATCTTAGAAGGTTATCTATAGGCTGAATGACTAGCAGTAATTTATGAAAAACTAAACAGGTAAAAAATTAATGAGGAGGAATTTTATGAGCCGATATGATTTAGTAGTAGTGGGTGCAGGTCCAGCTGGCATGACAGCTGCAATATATGGTGTTAGAGCAAATTTAAAAGTATTATTGCTAGACAAATTAGCTCCAGGGGGACAGGTTATAAACACCAATGAAATAGAAAATTATCCTGGATCCGGTAAGATAAATGGTGCTGAATTAGCAGTAAAAATGTTCGAGCATACTCAAGAATTAGGAGTGGAATTTGATTACAAGACTGTAACTAAAATAGAGAGTCTAGATAGTATTAAAAAAATATACACTGAAGAAGATGAGGATGTTATCGAAGCTTTAACTGTAATAATTGCTACAGGAACTCGTCCTAGAACTTTAAATATTCCAGGAGAAGAAGAATATAAAGGATCTGCTATTAGTTGGTGTGCAATATGTGATGGTGCTAAATATCGAGATAAAGATGTAGTAATCATAGGTGGTGGTAATAGTGCAGTAGATGAAGGAACATATCTAGCAACCATTACTAAATCACTAACCATTATCACTGATTTTGATTTAACAGCTGATCCTGCTTCCTCAGATTATTTACGCTCATTACCCAATGTGACAGTTCATCCCTATAAGCGTGTTCTTGAATTTATAGGGAAAGAAGGAAAATTAGTAGGAGTTAAATTTGCAGATAAAGAAACAGGCGAGAATGAACAAGTAGTAAATTGTGACGGTGTATTTGAATATATTGGTGCTATCCCATCAACAGAATTTCTTCAAGGTACGGAGATAATTGGAAGCCATGGATTTATGGAAGTAAATGAAAGAATGGCTACAAAAATCCCAGGGATTTTCGGAGCAGGGGATTGTATCAGCAAACACCTGCGCCAAGTAGTAACAGCTACTTCTGATGGGGCTATTGCTGCCCAAGAAGCAGGTTCATATATAAAAGCTTTAAAAAGACAAGAAATATAATATAGGAGGTATATATATGATAAAAGAACTAGTAAAAGAAGATTTTGCTACTGATTTAGCTCAAGGAGCTGTTTTGGTGGATTTTTACTCTAAAACTTGTGGTCCCTGTAAGATGCTTAGTTTTATACTAAAGGATATCGATAAAACCTATGGTGAAAAGGTAAAAATTATTAAAGTTGATTTTGAAGAAAATCCAGACCTAATTGAAGAACACGATGTAGAGGGATATCCAACTTTAATTATGTTTAAAGATGGTAAGGAATTGTCTAGAAAGGCAGGGTTACAGCAAAAACCAGTAATTATCAATATGATTGAGGAGGCTTTGTAATTATGGCAAAGACAGTTGGTTATGAATTTAAGGAACATCTAATCCAGAAACAGGCTAAAGCGGAAGCTGCAATGCTAAAGGAGTTTAGAAATGGTAACTTTACAATGGAAAAACCCTTAATTAAATATAATCCATATTTTGTTAACGATTTAGCAGCAGTTATGTTATTTAGAACAGAAGAAGAAACTGCAATTACTGTCCGTGTATTAGGCAAAGCAAAGGAAGGGGACTTTTATCAGACCTTTCCCAAGGGTAAAGAACATGTTCTTCCTATAGTAGGCTTATATAGCAACTATGAGAATAAGATTGAAGTTTATCCATATCAAAAATATAGTCAAAAAGTTGTTCATACTATTAAAACACCTGAGGTAGCAGGAGCCAAATTAGTTGAATACATGGAAACCACACCAGAATATATGCAAGATAATGTAATCTTTTTATGTCCTGCAGTAAGTGACTTAGCTATAGCCGTTGATTATGCAGGAGATGTAAGGTTGAACTTTACCGTGCCTATGGTTTGGGATATTAAGCGAAGCCCTAATGGAAATATTTTACTTGGATCTGAACGTTTAATGAAGATGCCTTATTTTGTTTCAGGTATCTATGAAATGAGCCCAGTGGGAAAGATCTATAAAGAATATCGTGTACCACATGGTTATCACCATGACCAAATTACATTACCCAACGGAGATATTGCAGCTTTAAATTGTGACTTAGATAATGGAACAGTGGAAGACATGGCAGTTATTATTGATAAGGATACAGGACATGTAAAAAGAACTATAAAATTTTCTAACTTTATTAAGCCAGGATCACAAAAGTCTGGTTCTTGGTCAGATGAAGATTGGTTCCACTGTAATGCCATTTGGTATGATGAACCTTCTAACTCATTAACCTTCTCTGGACGACATATAAATGCAATGGTTAATATTGATTTTGATACAGAAGAATTAAATTGGATAATCTCAGACCCAGAGGGCTGGCCAGAAGAATATCAACAATTTATGTTTAAGCCAATTGGTGAAGGAGAATTTGATTGGCAGTATGAGCAGCATGCTAATTTAATAACACCTTTAGGGGATGTAATGTGTTTTGATAATCACCATTACGGATCACAAAACCCAGATAAATACCTTTCAGCAAATGATAGTTTCTCACGTGGAGTGAAGTATCGTATTGATACTGACAAAATGGAAATAGAGCAATTATGGCAATATGGGAAAGAACGTGGTAAAGAATTCTTCTCACCATATATCTGTAATGTATTATATTACAATGAAGGACATTACCTAACCCATTCAGGTGGAATTGCCTTTGACGGTGAAGGAAATGCATCTGAACAATTAGGCCCATTTGCAAAAATTGATGACCCAAGTGTAACACTAGAGTCTATTACAGTTGAAACAATCAATGATGAGAAAGTATTAGAATTAAAAGTTAATTCCAATTATTATCGTGCAAATAAATTTACACTTTATTCAAAAGATGGCAATAATCTATCTCTTGGTAGAGGTCAACTTTTAGGATCATTAGGAGAAACACCCCAGATGGACTATGATATTCCTGCAGAAGACACCGGTGAATTGTTACCAGAAAAACATCAAGCTCATATAACAGACGAAGTGGATATGTTTACCTTCGAATCAAAATTTGAAAAAGGACAATTGGTAATGTTGTTACTAGAATCAGAGAAAGAAATTCGCAGATACTTTATCTCTACATCTAGAGGAGAACGTGGAGCAATGTGTACAGGAACTTTCTTAACTGATGATGACAGAGATACAAGAACAGTAGTAACTAAAGAAGGCTTAGATGGCGCCTACAAGGTAAAAGTGATTGTAGATGACAAAAAATATGATACAGGAATAACAATAACAGCTTAATTAGATAGCTAAGTGTGAATTAATATAATAAAGGTAGATGGGGTTTTATTTCTACTGGACTAGTATGTAAGAGTACTTCTTTTAGAAAGTTGTATCCTTAACTACCTTTATTTATTAATAAAAAGCAGAACAATGTCAAAGATTAGTAAATACAGGTTAAGTCATCCTATATTAGTTAGATGACCTAGGAAGGAGAAAATATGAAAAATAAGTTATTTTCATTAATTATATTAGGAATATCCACTTGGCTAGCTTTATTTATTGGTGGCGCCGTACCCCTTTTAGGAACTTCAATATCTGCAATATTAATAGGAGCTATTATTCGCCATACACCAATCTATGAAATACTAGATTCAACTATTACTCGTTTTGTATCATCCTATCTATTAAAAGCAGGGATTGTATTATTAGGTTTTACCTTATCTTTAAGAATTTTAAATGAGGTAGGTATAAGTGTTTTAATTATATTAGTTGCTGGTATTCTTGTATCTATACTAGCCAGTTTTATTGTTAATAAGGGACTAAAAACCAATAAGATATTGAGTATGTTAATAGGGATTGGAACCTCTATTTGTGGGGGTTCAGCTATTGTTGCTACCGCACCAGTTTTAGAAGCTGAAGACGAAGATATTGCGGTGTCCATCACCACCATGTTTATCTATTCAATGTTAGCCCTATTGATATTGCCTATAATCGGGAGAATGCTTGGCTTTACCGATCAAATGTACGGTATTTTTTCTGGTGCTGCGGTAAATGATACAGCATCTGTAGTTGCCACTGCCTTTGATTGGAGCGATGAAGCAGGAAGCATAGCAACTGTTGTAAAATTAGTAAGGACCTTATTTATTGTTCCAGTAACCCTTGGTGTTCTTTATTATAAATATTCTAAACAAAGAAAAGAATCCCTAAATGATGGTAGTGAAAAAATGTCCATCAGCTGGAATCAAATTAAAAGTATTGTACCTATGTTTGTAGTATTCTTTGTTATGGCAGTTATCTTTGCATCTATTGTACCTTTATCTGATGCCCTAATAAAAACAATTAGCCAAAGCAGTAAAATACTTATGACAATTGCTCTAATTACCATCGGCTTTGGAGTTCATATACAGCAGATTAAAAAAGCTGGGATAAAACCTGTAATACTAGGTGCAAGCTCCTGGACTGCTGTCCTAACTATAAGTGTTGTTTTGGTAAAGATATTATATGGATAGAGAGCTTTTTATATGCGTTTTATCACCTTTAGTTTATAGTAATCTAGACTAGAGGTGATATTTTTATGTAAAAAAGTGAGAGAAAAACAATAGTAGAGGACTTAGAAGACTTTTCCATTACTGTGATATACTCCTTAATCATAATATACCTATATGCTATAATAGCATTAGAGAGTTTAAGTAGAACTATGTGACAAGGGGACGTGACAAGGGGACGGGGTTACTGACACAAGAACGTCACTATGATAGAATAAGTTTTAGAATGATAATTAGGGAGAGATATTGTGATTAGACAAGATTCACCTGATAGATTAGAGAATACCCTTAGGTTAATAGAAGGAAAGGACAATGGTTTTGTGATATCAAAGGAGGAGTACTTTATATGGAATTAGGATATTTAGAGAAAATAGAGGATTTAAGACTAGTATGGAAAAATGAAGCATATGATTTTACACCATGGCTAGCAGAGGAAGATAATATGAATATATTAGGTGATACGATAGGTATTGATATTTCAGAAATTAGTACAGAATCCTCTGTTGGTGGCTTTAGTGCAGATATTGTAGCTAAAGAAACGGGGACTGATAGAATTATTGTTATTGAAAATCAATTAGAAGATACTAACCATGATCATTTAGGTAAAATTATAACTTATGCAAGTGGAAAAAATGCTAGTATTATTATTTGGATTGTAAAAAATGCTAGAGAGGAACATAGAAAAGCAATTGAATGGTTAAATGAGAATATGGATGAAAATATTGATTTTTTTCTTATTCAAATTGAATTATGGAAAATTGGTGAATCGCCTTGTGCACCCCGCTTTAATGTGTTAGAACAACCAAATACTTGGGCTAAGGAAATCAAGAAGATGTCTCAGGAAATGTCTGAAACTATGGTATTTAAATTAGACTATTGGACTGCTTTTAGCAACTATGTTTTTTTAGATCCAGAGTTTTCTAGACGATTTAATAAAAGAAAACCATCTACAGATCATTGGTATAGTGTGGGTTCAGGGAGTTCAGAATTTCATTTTTCTTTTTTACTTAATACAGTTAGGGATGTTATAGCAGTAGAGTGCTATATCCATAATAACAAGGATTTATATAACCAATTCTATTCAAATAGAGAAAAGATAGAATCCATTGTTGAATCATCACTTGATTGGAGAGAATTACCCGATAAAAAAGCAAGCAGGATAATTATTGAAAAGCAAGTAGATTTAAAGGATAAGGCTAATTGGGAAAAGCAGTTTAACTGGATGAAGGAAATGGGTATTAAATTTTATGATGCATTTAAATCCTTTGAATGATCTAATAGTATATGATAGGAAGTGTCACAGGGACGGGGGAACTGACACAGTATAATTAACCAATTGAGCTAGACTATTTCCATTTAGAGGGAATAAGCTTATCATTATAAGTAGAATATTTATGATTACATATTGGGGTGAATGTCATTGCCTAGGGTAGCGAGAAAAAAGGGTGAAAGTGGTATTTATCACATTATAATTAGGGGTATAAATCGGAAAGAAATTTTCAAGGAAAATCAGGATTTTCAAAGGTTTATCGAAATATTAGAGAAATATAAAAGTATTTGTGGGTATCTTTTATACACATATTGTTTAATGGATAACCATGTACATTTGCTATTAAAAGAAGGAAAAGAGCCAATAGGCAATACAATGCGAAGAATCGGAAGTAGTTATGTTTTATGGTATAACAAAAAATATGATAGAGTGGGATATTTATTTCAAGGCAGGTATAAAAGTGAACCGGTTGAAGATGATATTTATTTATTAACAGTTCTTAGATATATTTTACAAAATCCTGTTAAAGCAGGAGTAGTAGATAAGATTCAGGATTATAGATGGACAAATTACAAAGATATTATTAAGGCTAAACATGAAAACCATATGAACTTTGTTTTTCAATACTTTGATTCGGCAAAGGGAAATCAGAAAATAAAGTTTTTAGAGTTTATTAATATGGAAAATGATGATAAATGCCTTGAGGCAGAAGAAATAAAAAGGGTTAAAGATAGGGAAGCTATAAATATAATAAAGTTACATTGTAAAGTTGAACACCCAAAGGATTTACAAAACTTAGAACCCATACTAAGAAATGCTTTTTTAAAAGATTTGAAGGAAATATATGGCCTAACAATTCGTCAGATTGAGAAGCTAACGGGAATAGGGCGGGGGATAATTCAACGGTCATAATGTGTCAAAACCCCCGTCCCCTTGTCACACGTGTCAAAACCCCCGTCCCCTTGTCATAGTAGGGAATGTCTACTAAGACATATTCATGAGCAAATAAAAGATATTTATGGAGTAAAAATAGCATGGTTGAATCTAGATAATCAGGGGTATGAAATTTATATCTTAATAAAAAGTGATATGGAGGGATGCTTATATGAAAGCGAAAGTGGATAGAGATGAATGTATCGGATGTGGACTATGTGCCAGCATATGTTCAGAGGTATTTGAGATGGATGAAGAGGGTATAGCAATTGTTATTGCAGATCCGGTTCCTGCAGATGTAAAGGAAGAAGCTATAGAAGCAGAAGAGTCTTGTCCCACAGGTGCAATAAGTTTAGAAGAGTAGTAAAAATGTTCAAACATAACAAAATGGACAATGATACATATTAAATGAGTCTTGTGATATATACAAAATTAATGAAAACAAGACTCTTCTTTATGTGCTTAAACACATTTGAGAATGAAATTTTCTATTAAGGAGAAGGAATAATTAGAAAAAAAAGGTCCAATAGGGAATAAAAGGGGTATAATGAAAAAAAGTATTCATCATAAGAGAAAGAGTATATGAATTAATATAATCAATGGATATAGTGTAAAGGATATAATGATAGAATAAGTTATTATTTAACTAGATGAAACAATAGAAGAAGTAGCAAATATTATGATCCATAAAATATTAAACAATTACTCCTAGTGGGTGGAAGTAAAAACTTATGGGAAATATCTTTAGAAGAAATATTATGGACCATTTATTTTATTAAAAATAGAGACCTTGATTTTGATTAAATCTATCTCATATGTGGTATATAAGTATTAAGAAATGGAATGAAAGGGGATACTAATGAAAAAAGTAGCCATATTAATAGAAAACTTATTTGATGAAAGGGAGCTTATCTATCCTTATTTTAGACTATTAGAGGAGGGGTTTGAGGTTCATCTAATAGGGTCTGAAAAGGATACAGTCTATACTTCTAAATCAGGTGTTACAGAAAAAAGTACCCACTCCTCTGGGGAAGTATCTGCTAAGAATTATGATGGGGTTGTGATTCCAGGAGGTTTCTCTCCAGATAATATGAGAAGAACTAAAGCAACTGTTGATTTTGTCCGAGAAATGGACAAATCCAAGAAACTTATTGCGGCGATTTGCCATGGTCCCTGGATGATGGCATCAGCCTGTGATTTAAAGGGAAAGAAAGTTACTTCATTTTTCTCCATTAAAGATGATTTAGTAAATGCGGGAGCAGAATATTTGGATGAAGAAGTGGTGATAGATGGTCATTTAATTACCTCTAGAACTCCAAAGGATTTACCAGTATTTTTGAAAACCATAATAGAGAAACTAAAGTAAATAGATATTAGGTAAAAGTTTAGAATCCTGGAACCTTTAATAATAGGAGGACCAGGATTTTTTATTGTGTCAAAACCCCCGTCCCCTTGTCACGTCCGTCCCCTTGTCACGTCCCTTTGTCTGTAATAATTTTCTTGACAAATGATAATAATATTTTTATAATTATCATGACCGACCAGTCGGTCGATTTTATATTTCCAATTAGGAGGATACGATGTTACCGAAATTTAGTGTTAGAAAGCCATATACAATAGTAGTTGGAGTAGTTTTAGTTTTATTATTAGGAAGCATTTCTTTTATCAATTTACAAACAGATTTATTACCAAGCATCGAATTACCATATTTGGTTATTGCTACCACTTACGGAGGAGCTAGTCCAGAGGAAGTGGAGATGGTAGTTACTAAGCCTATTGAACAGATAGTATCCACTGTCAGCAATATAAAAAATGTCAATTCTATTTCAAGAGAAAATTCATCTATAGTAATATTAGAATTTAATAATGATGTAAATATGGATTCAGCGATTATAGAGATTAATAGTGGTTTAGATTTAATAAAGGGCGCCTGGGAGGATGGTGTTGGTTCTCCAATGATAATAAAGATGAATCCAGATATGCTACCAATAGGTATATTTTCTGTGGATATGAAAGATAAGGATGTAACAGAGTTATCACATTATGTAGACCAGAGAATTATCCCTGAGCTGGAGAGTATCGGTGGGGTAGCTTCAGTTACTGCTGTTGGACTAATCGAAGAAAACATAGAAGTTTATATAAGTCCGGAGAAAATAGATAATCTAAATAAAAAGATATTAGATAAGGTGGACAGCAAGCTAAGCAAAGCAGGAGAACAGCTTGACAAGGCAAAAAAGGAAATAATTGAGGGAAAAGAAAAGTTAGCTGAAGAAGAAAAAAAGCAAAGAGATAAATTAATTGAAGGAGAGAAGGCAATATCTGCAGCTAAGGAGGAAATTGCTAAAGGAGAATTAGCCATAGCTAAAGGTATAGAAGAATTAAATAATGCAAAAAGAGAAGCAGAAGCAGGATTAGAACAAATACTCCAATTGGAAAATAAATTAAAGGAGGAAGAAGAAGACCTTTTAAGCCTAGGAGATAGTATTAGTGAAGAACAAAAACTTATTCTTTTAGGAATACAAGAAAAATTAAAAGAGATTTCTAATGGGAAAATAGAAGCTCAGCAGGGATTAAAGATTATAAATGAAAAACTAACAGAACTAGAAGAACAAAAATCACTTTTATCAGAGCAGAAAAAGGATATAACTGCCCAAGAAGAGCAGATAGCCATAGGTAAAAATACCTTGGATAGGGAAATGGGTAAGGCTAGGACTCAGCTAGAACAAGGTGAAAAGACCTTAAATCAAAAGACAAAGGAATTTGAAGATGCTCGAGAGAAAGCCTTCAAAGAGGCTTCATTAGATGGAGTGATTACTCGAAAGATGATTTCCGGAATATTAACTGCTCAAAACTTCTCCATGCCTGCTGGTTATATATCTGAAGAAGATTCAGAGTATGTAGTTAAGATAGGAGATAAATTTAATAGTCTTGAAGAGATGGAAGACCTTCTTTTATTTGATACCGGAGAGGAAGCAATAGGAAAGGTGTATTTAAAAGATGTGGCAGATATAGACTATAAGGATAATTCTGAAGATATATATGCCAAAATAAATGGAAATAATGGTATTATACTTACTTTCCAAAAACAAAGCAACTTTGCCACAACAGAGGTATCAAAAAATATTGATAGAAAAATGGAGGATTTAGCAACAGAACATGAAGGGCTAAATTTTTCCACACTAATGGACCAGGGAGTATATATAGATATTGTGGTAGATTCTGTGTTAGACAACCTTATATACGGTGGGATACTTGCTATATTAATACTTATAGTATTCTTATGGGATATAAAGCCTACCTTTATAATAGCTGTATCTATTCCCATTAGTATAATATTTTCAATAGCAATGATGTATTTTACAGGGGTAACGATAAATATTATTTCTTTAGGTGGTTTGGCTTTAGGAGTGGGTATGCTGGTAGATAACTCCATAGTAGTAATAGAAAACATTTATAGAATGAGGAATGAAGGAAAGACAGCCATAGAAGCCTCCATAGAAGGGGCAAAGGAAATATCAGGGGCCATACTGGCATCTACTTTGACCACAATTTGTGTATTTTTACCTATAGTATTTACAAAGGGAATTTCCAAAGAGCTTTTTACTGATATGGGGCTTACTATTGGATATTCATTATTGGCCAGCTTGATAGTAGCCCTAACCTTGGTACCTGCAATGGCTTCAACAATGCTTAGGAATACTAAAGAAAGGGAACACAAATTATTCAATAAATTTACTAATTTTTATGAAAGAATATTAAGGTGGTCATTAGGTCATAGAGCTATAGTTATTCTTATAGTAGTTTCTTTATTAGGTATATCTGGTTATTGGGTTTTAAATATGGGAACAGCTTTTTTACCAGATATGGACCCTCCTCAAATGTCTTTAAGCCTTAAACTACCTGAGGACACCAGTTTTGAAGAGGCGACAAATATGTCTGATATTGTTATGGAAAGAATTATGACTATTGAAGATATAGAAACAGTGGGAGCTTTTCAGGGTAGTGGAATGAGTATAGGGATATTGGGAGCAGGCGGTGGTAATGGTGATTCTTCCATATCCATGTATTTACTATTAAATGAAGATAAAAAAGCAAGTAATGGAGAGATAGAAAATCAAATAATTCAATTAACAGAGGATTTAGATGTAGAGGTGGTTATCCATGATGCAGACATGGATATGAGCGCTTTAGGAGGCTCTGGAATAGAGATATTAGTCAAAGGGCGTGAGCTAGATAACTTAAGAGATTATTCTGAAGAACTGGCTAAAATCTTAGAAAATACTGAAGGTATAGCTGAAGTCACTATTGGTGCAGATACTAACTCAGAAGAAATTAGAATTATTGTAAATAAAGAAAAGGCCATGGAGGAAGGGCTTACAATTGCCCAAGTCTTTGGTGAGGTTAATGAATTATTGTCTAAGGGAAGATCAACAACTACTTTATCCCTTTCCAATAAAGACTATCCCATCATAGTAGTAGACGGAGAAAGAGATAAGATTGGGAGAAATGACTTGGAGGATTTACTAATTAAGGTTGATGGGCAGGAAGGGGAAAAGGAAATAAGAATAGGGGATATAGCTACAATAAAAGAAGAAAAGGGCCTTAGCTCCATAATGAGAAAATCCCAAGAAAGATATATTTCTATTAATGGAACCATAGATAAGGGATATAATATTGGATTAGTAAGTCGTGATCTAGAAAAAGAATTAAGGTATTATACATTGCCAGAGGGCTATAGTCTAGAAATCGCAGGAGAAAATAAACTGATTCAAGATTCTTTAAGGGACTTAATTCTAATGATAGCTATCGCTATTGCCTTTATTTATTTAATAATGGTGGCGGAATTCCAATCTCTACTATCACCTTTTATAGTTATGTTTACTATACCATTAGCCTTTACAGGGGGAATTTTGGCTCTAGCTATTACAGGATATGACTTATCCATAATATCCATGCTTGGATTCCTAATATTATCAGGTATTGTAGTAAATAATGGAATAGTCTTTGTAGATTATACAAATCAATTAAGGGAAAGGGATATAGAGCTAACAGAGGCCTTAGTATTAGCAGGAAAAACAAGGATGAGACCAATATTAATGACAGCTATAACTACCATATTAGGACTTTTACCTTTATCATTTGCAATAGGAATGGGTTCAGAGATAATTCAACCTCTAGCCATTACAGCCATTGGTGGACTTACCTATGCTACCCTATTAACCTTAATAGTGGTACCTGTAATGTATAATATATTTCATAAGAAAAGAATAAAAAAGATTTCTTTAGGAGGAGATGAATAAATAATGGAAGACATTAAATACTCTGATAAAGAAATAGCTATATTTAAAGGGTTAATTCAGCTAATAAGAGAAGGGGTAAATCCTTATTCAATAAAGGTATCAGATATTGCAAAAGCTGCTAATATTGGGAAAGGAACCATCTATGATTACTTTGGCTCTAAGGAGGAGGTTATTTCTAAGGCTATAATATATAGTGTAGGCGAAGAAATAAAGACTATTACTGATAGGATAAAGACTAAGGAGAGCTTTAAAGATAGATTTTATGAAGTATTAGACACTATAGAAAAAAATATCAATGATAAGGTATCTATACTTAGCATATTAGTATCATCAGGAGGAATTGAAAAGTTTTATGAATTTTTAAGAGACAAGGAATATACCATATCAAACTTTATTGAGTTAGTTCATTTAGAGATTAAGGAGTTATTAGACTTTGGACGGACGGAAGGAATAATAACAGCTAAGGAAACAGAATTCCACCAAATTATGACGGTTTTAGGTGTTATATCATCTTTTTCCTATTACTATAATAATAAAGATTTCCATAAAAACATAAGTACCAAAGAAGCTAAAGATACTGTTTATAGAATATTGTTAAAATCATTAAACTAAAGAGCTGGCAAAAGCCAGCTTAGATTTTTAGAGTAGCAATTGCAGTATAGAAAAAAACCATTTTTTATAAATACTTCTTATTTTATTAGCAAAGTTATAAGAAAAACCTTGGATATAAGAGAGATAGTAGTAAAGGGTTTATTAATTTAGAGGAAATAATAAAAGTTTATATAAAGAATGAGAGGAGATATAATTTAGGTTTTATTTATATTTTTGTTATTAAGGGACTATTTGTGGGAAAGCTAAATAGTAAAGATATTTACCTTGGCAGGGAGTAAAAAAGATGATATATTTAGTAGAACAATAAAATTTGATAAATTTTTCCAGAGGTCTTTTTATCCTATCCCTTAAGCTACAATATACACAAGGGGCGGTTTTAAAGATTGAATAAAAATATTTTTAGGAGGGAATAAAGATGAAACTATCTAGTAGAATTCAAAATATGTCAGATTCACCTATAAGAAAGCTAAGCCCTTATGCAGCTTTAGCTAAAAAGGAAGGGGAAAAGGTTTATGGGTTAAATATAGGCCAACCAG
>DUPX01000088.1 GCA_012838085.1 Eubacteriaceae bacterium | reverse complement strand
ATAGCAATATATATGCCAATAAAAGTTATAGGGATTTTTTCCTTCAATATAGGGTTTTTAGAACTATTTATAGAAAACAAGATTAATTAGATAGATATATGCACTAAAGTGGAACAAATATTTAAAGGCTTTACTGCTCTAAATTTGAACAATGTATTTATATGGAACATAAATTTACAACTTATTTATACAAATAAAGGAAATGATAATATAAAATAGAAATATAAATAAGGATAGTCTATTATTGGAGGGGATAATAATAAAAAAGTATAATGATAAATTAGGATTATCAAAGATTTATACCGAAGAAATAATAAATTCTATCTCTGAAGGGATTATGGCGACTGACCTAAATGGAAATGTGAAGATTGTAAATAAGGTTATATTGGATATGTTTGGTTATACTAAGGAGGCTTTTCAGGCAAAAAAAGCCTATGAATTATTTGAAGGATGGGAGGATGTAATAAAGTCTATAAAAGATAATAACTCCTATTCTGGCGATGTATTGGTCCACTCTAAAAAAAATGTATTAGAATACAATTTAAATGCTTATTCCATTTATGATTCTGGAACAAATTTAAGTTCCATAGTCTATCTCTTTAAAGAGATAAAAAGGACCAGAAAACAAGCAGATAAAATTGCAAAAAGACAGGCTATTTATACCTTTGATAAAATAATCGGGCAGAATAAGGAATTTGTTAGAATTATAGAATTAGCAAAAAAAATTTCCAATAGTAGATCTACCATATTAATTACTGGTGAGAGTGGTACTGGAAAAGAAGTCTTTGCCCAATCTATACATAATCACAGTAATAGGCAGAAGGAACCATTTATAGCACTAAACTGTGGAGCAATTCCTAATAACTTAATTGAATCAGAATTATTTGGTTATGAGGAAGGGGCATTTACAGGGGCTAAAAGATATGGCCATCCGGGGAAGTTTGAATTGGCTGATGGGGGAACAATTTTTTTAGATGAAATAGGTGCTATGCCTCTAAATCTACAAACAAGGCTCTTAAGGGTTATTGAGGAAGGTATAGTCAGCAAGATAGGTAGTACAAAAGAGATGGTTATAGATGTAAGAATTATCGCTGCCACCAATATGGACCTATCTGATGAGATAAAAAGGGGCAATTTTAGAGAGGATTTATATTATAGGCTAAATGTACTGCCCCTTAGGCTTCTCCCCTTAAGGGAAAGAAGGGAGGACATACCCTTATTATTAGAATATTTTATGAATAGAATATCCAAGCGTATTAATAAAAAGCCTATCAAACTGCCAAAAGAATATATAGAAACCTTAATAGAATATAATTGGCCGGGTAATATCAGAGAATTGGAAAATTTAATAGAACTTATATTAAATACCGAAAGCATACATAATATTAATAATATAAGTGATAAAAAAGTTTATAGAGAAAATTCTATTATTAATGGAGAAAGAGACTTTAATCTGGAAAATTTAATTAATAATCATATTATAACAACTTTAGACTATTTCCAAGGAAATATTACAAATACGGCAAAAGCTTTAGGGATAGGTAGAAACACCCTTTATAGAAGATTGGAAAAGATAAGGTCTAAAGATAATTAGAGGCAGGAGAAAGAAGGGGAGAAAAGTTATATACTTCCACCAGCTTAGGCAGAACATTATAAATGTCTATCTGAATTGTTAAGGATTATTGCCCTCACCCTTTAGAAATTAGACAAAAATTGTTAAGAAGAACCTAAGATTAACCATTGCTGATAAAAGATTCTTATTTAGTTTATTTGTTGATTTCTTTAGTTAGCAATCTTTGTTATAATGTAATTTATATTGTTAAAGACTTAAACTAGGAGGAAAGAGGATGAGCAAGCAGTCTTATTTAAAGGGTGCAGCCATATTAGCCATAGGAGCAATAGTAGCAAAATTTTTAGGAATATTTTTTAAAATTCCTTTAGCCCACTATATTGGAGATGTGGGATTAGGATTATATGCATACCCTTATCCAATATATAGCTTTTTCCTTTCTATTTCTATAATAGGTTTACCATTGGCCATATCCAAGCTGATATCTGAAAGGGTTGCTTTAGGAGATTTTAGGGCAGCCCAAAAGGTTTTTAATGTGGCATTAGTCCTATTGATTATAGTTGGTACTTTTTCATCTTCAGTATTATTTTTATTTAGAAATGTCATCATTAAAACCCTTAATTGGCATCCAGATACCTACTATGGTTTAGTGGGAATATCCTTTGCCCCTTTTTTTGTTTCAATTATGGCAGCTTTTAGAGGGTATTTTCAAGGATTGCAAATAATGGTGCCCACTGCAATTTCTAAGCTAATAGAATCCTTTGCCAGGGTTATAATTGGATTGGGATTGGCTATTTATTTAGTGAAAAATTACGGCATACCTGAGGCTGCAGGGGGGGCTTCCTTTGGAGCTACTGCTGGAGCAATGGCTGGAAGTGGTTTCTTAGCCTTCCTCTATATGGCAAATAAAAAATCTAGAAATAGGAAAATTGCAAATTCAAATAATATAATTAATGAATCCATCGGGAAAATAGTATATAGGTTATTGCAAATTGCTTTGCCAGCATGTATTGCTGCTATTGTGACTTCCTTAATGAGTATAATAGATACAGCAATGGTCCCTGCCCGTTTAGGTGTTGCAGGATTTTCTATAGATGAGGCAGCCGCCCTTTTCGGTCAAATGACCCAAAAAGCACAAACCTTAGTCAATGTTCCTATAACATTGAGTTTAGCCTTAGCAACTAGCTTAGTGCCAGCAATATCAGAAGCTATTGCTTTAAGGGATAGGGAGGAATTAAAGAAAAGAACAGAATTAGGTATTCGGACGGTACTATTAGTGTCTTTACCTGCTGCTGTAGGTCTTTCATTTTTGGCAACACCTATTATTGAACTTTTGTTTGGTATAGGGGAAAAGGGTGGGGACATCTTAGCAATATCCGGCTATAGTGTAATATTTATTATGACAACTACCACCCTTCAAAGTATTTTACAGGGATTAGGGAAGCTAATAATTCCTATAAAGAACCTAGTTATTGGGGCTATTATAAAAATCTTTATAAACTATATTCTAGTGTCCATGCCTATCCTTAATATTAAGGGAGCGGCCATTGGAAGTATAGTAGGGTACGGAGTGGCGGCCTTTTTAAATTATAGGGCGGTAAAAAAATATACTAGGGTGAAATTAGATATAAATCAAACCATTATAAAACCAATTATTGCCGTAATAACTATGGGGATTTCTGTAACTCTTATTTACAAATATACCCATTTGGTTTTAGGAAATAGTGTATCTACCCTACTGACTATATTACTAGGGGCAATAATATATTTTATTATGCTGTTGATAATAGGAGGAATCACCCTTCAGGAAATGATATTAATTCCTGGTGGAAAAAAGTTGTCTAAGATTTTATCAAAACTTGGGTTATTGAAAAGGGGGAAAAGGTAATTTCATGGGTAAAATAACAATTATAGGTTTAGGACCCGGCGGAATAGATGATATTTCCCTTGGTGCTATAGATAAGTTAAAAAACAGTTCGAATATTTACCTAAGGACAGAAATACATCCTATTGTTCCTGTATTAAAGGAAATGTCCATAAATTTTAAAAGTTTTGATTGGGTTTATGAAGAGCATAAGGATTTTCAGGAGGTTTATAAGCAAATAACAGAAGAACTAATAATGAGGGCAAGGAACGAAGGAGATATAGTCTATGGGGTGCCCGGCCATCCTCTAGTAGCTGAGGAAACTGTGGAAAGGATAATGAAAATTTCTAATAAAAGAGCAATAGAGGTGGAGGTTATACCCTCTATGAGCTTTATAGATCGACTAATTAATGTTCTAGGTATTGATCCAATTATGGGATTAAAAATAGTAGATGGTTTACAAATCATTACCCAGGGCTGTGATATTAAAGTAGGAAATATAATCACCCAGGTATATAGCCCCTTAATTGCTTCAGAAGTTAAGCTACAACTTATGGAATATTATAAAGATGAAACACCAATATGGGTAATACGAGCTGCAGGGGTAAAGGATAGGGAAAAGATAGAAAAAGTTCCCCTTTATGAATTAGACCGACTATCCTGGATAGACCACCTAACCAGTGTTTATATCCCTCCAATGGACTTAAAACACTTATCAGGAGGACAAATAGATAGATTGGTGGCCATAATGGATACTCTAAGATCTGAAAAAGGGTGTCCTTGGGATAGGAAGCAAGACCATAGTAGTCTAAAGGAAAATTTGATTGAGGAAGCCTATGAGGTAATAGATGCTATTGAAAATCAATCCATGGAAGATTTAGAAGAAGAATTAGGGGATGTGTTATTACAGGTAGTTTTTCATTCTCAGATAGCTAAAGAAAATGGTTTTTTCAATTTCAATGATGTAGTAAGGAATATCTGTGATAAATTAGTATATCGCCATCCTCATATATTTTCTAATGTAAAGGCCACCACCTCTGAAGAGGTATTAACTAATTGGGAGAAACTCAAAAAAATAGAAAAGGGTATGACCAGCCAGACAGAGGTATTAAGATCTATTCCCCCAAGCTTACCTGCCCTAATGAGAGCATATAAGGTGCAAAAAAAGGCAGGGGATGTGGGCTTTGATTGGCCAGAGATAGAAAATGTGATGGGAAAGGTAGAAGAGGAGTGGAATGAGCTATTAGAGGTATATTATTCCGCTGAAAAAGGTAAAATAGTAGAAGAATTGGGAGACCTTTTGTTTTCTATAGTTAATATAAGCAGGTTTTTAAAGATTCAACCAGAACTAGCCCTTGGACAAGCAATAGAGAAGTTCATAGAACGTTTCTCCTATATAGAGAAAAATACTGATAAAAATTTTGAGGAAATGACCTTAGAAGAGATGGATAGGCTTTGGGAACAATCGAAAATACATAATTTTAACAAAAATAATAAAAACTATTGATTAAAAGAAGGATTTAAGAAAAAAACATAGAATATCAAAATAAGCAACAAAACAATGAAATTAATTTTATCAGGAAATCCTTGATAAAACAAAGGAGGAAAAATAATGAATAAATCAGAATTAATTGCAAGTATGGCGGAAAAAAGTGGATTGTCAAAAAAAGATGCTGAGAAAGCATTAAATGCTTTTACTGAAAGTGTACAAGAAGCTTTAGTAAATGGCGAAAAAGTTCAATTAGTTGGTTTTGGAGGATTTGAAGTAAGGGAAAGGGCAGAAAGAAAGGGCAGAAATCCAAAGACTAGAGAAGAGATGATAATACCAGCTTCTAAAGCACCTGTATTCAAAGCAGGAAAAGTTTTAAAGGAAAGTGTAAATAAATAATTGTTTTTCCTACATAGACGGCAATTACAATAATTGTCGTCTTTAGTTTTTTTGGCCTATTTAATTAGGATATTTATAAAGAATTTATTTTATAAAAGGATTGGAAAGAAGAATATAAAAGGGACCTTCCTCTTGGTCGGTCCCTAAAATTCTATTACATATTAAACTTTTGGTGCATAAATTTCATAGCCTCTTTACCTCTGTCCTTATCTATTATACAGGAAATTTTGATTTCTGATGTACTAATCATCTGAATATTTATCCCCAATTGGAAGAGAGTTTCAAAGAACTTAGAAGCCACCTCAGCATTAGCAACGACTCCTGAACCTACAACAGAGAGCTTGGAAACTCCTCTATCATATAATACCTTTTGGGCATCCACTTCAAAGGCAAATTTTTGTGCTACTTCTATGGCATCTTGTAATTCATCTAATGCTACTGTAAAGGTTATGTCATTAACGGACTGTCTATTAACATTTTGTACAATCATGTCCACATGAATATCTGCCTCAGCTAAGGAGCTAAATAACTTAAATGCAATTCCCGGTTTGTCAGGCACCTCTAATACTGATATTTTACCGATATTTTCATCTAGGGATATCCCTCTAATTAACACTTTTTCCATTTTCACTTCCTCCTTTATAAGGGTTCCTTTATTTTCAGTAAAGCTTGATCTAACCTCTATGGGTACTTTATGATTTCCTGCTAATTCTACTGCCCTGGGATGTAGAACTTTTACCCCTAGACTAGCTAACTCTAAGATTTCATCATAACTTATTTCAGATATTAATTTTGCATCAGGTACAATTCTAGGGTCCGCAGTATATACCCCCTCTACATCGGTGAATATTTGACAGAGTTCTGCCTTTAAAGCGGCTGCTAGTGCAACTGCAGTAGTATCGGAACCACCCCTCCCAAGGGTGGTAATATCATTTTCTTTATTTATACCCTGAAAGCCTGCCACAATAACTATCTTTCCTTGACTTAGCTCACTTTCTAATCTTTGGGTATTAATTTCATTTATTCTTGCCTTAAAGTGTTTATTTGAAGTAATAATACCGCATTGGGCTCCTGTTAAGGAGATAACCTCATGGCCCATATTTTCTATGGCTATAGCCAATAATGAAATGGAAATTTGTTCTCCGGTGGATAATAAGGCATCCAATTCCCGTTCTATTGGCCTATCACTAATAGAATAGGCCATTTTTATTAATTCATCAGTAGTATTTCCCATGGCAGATACAACAACAACTACATTTTTTCCTGATTTTTTTGTTTTTATTATTCTTTTGGCAACATTTTGAATTTTTTCTATATCACCTACGCTGGAACCACCGTATTTTTGTACAATTAAGTCTTTCACTTCTATCCCCCAAATCTATCAATGGATTCGTGCATAAAAATTGTTAATATTTGCTGATTTAATCTTTCCTGCAAGCTCATTAAAGGTCTCAGCATTCATTTCTTCGGTAATAATATATAGTTTTTTCCCACTAAACTCCATTTTTTTCTTTATGGAATATTCATCTATAATATCTAGAACTAATGAAAATTCATCATGGTCTTTAACATCTGCCCTGAGATAGTAATTACCTTTAAAACCAGATATACCACCATTTTTTAAATTCTTATCTAACTGGATTTCAATTTTTTTAAATTCACTATTGATAATATAGAGTAAATCCCCTACCACAGAATTTGCGGTGGCATCCTTTCCTGCACCTTTACCGTAGAAATTTAATTCTCCAATAATATTACCATTTATAGAAATTATATTAAATTCTTCATTAACATTACTCATAAGATCCTTTGTGGTTAGTAAAATTGGCTCTACAGTCATGTAATAGGTATCATTTTCTAGTTTTGAATGGGCTAGGTATTTTAATACATAGCCTAAATTCTTAAACATATCAATATCAAATCTAGTTACATCCCTAATACCCCTTTTGTAAATCATATCATCATTTATATGGGCCCCAAAAGCCATAGAAGATAGAATGGATAGCTTTCTAGAAACATCAAAACCATCTACATCAGCAGTAGGATCAGCTTCTGCAAAGCCTAATTTTTGAGCCGTTTTAAGGGTAAAATCAAAATCCCAGCCTTCATAGGTCATTTTACTTAAGATAAAATTGGTAGTACCATTTAGGATACCTTTAATCTCATTTATTTCATTAATACGAAGGGTTTGGTTTAGGGAGTTAATAATAGGTACTCCCCCTCCTACACTAGCTTCAAATAAAAAACTTACATTATTGCTCTGGGCAGTTTTAAGTAAAATATCCATGTGTTCAGATACTACTGCCTTATTGGCGGTAATAACATGTTTACCCTTTTCCATAGCTGCCAACATATAGCTATACTCTGGTTCCATACCTCCCATTACAGCTATAACTACCTGAATATCCTCATCATTTAAGATTTCATTAAAATCATTAGTCAGTAAATCTGGAGGTATATTAATGGACCGGCTTTTATTTATATCATTAACTAATACCTTAGTAATGATAGCCCTTTCCTTAGAGGAAGCAAAATAATTTCCCTTTTGATGATTAATAATCTCATAAACACCTGTTCCTACTGTACCTAGCCCTAAAAGTCCAATTTTCAAGTCTTTCACCCATTTCATGTTTTCTTATAAAATACAAATGTTTTTAACATAAAAACATTTTAACATAATTATCATTTTATGACAATATATCAATTATAAATTAGGATGAAAAATTTTTCAAATTGCAAATTATTTTATACAATATAATAAAAGAATAATAGAAGGGAGAAAATATGAGAATAGATAAGTTTTTAAAAAATTCAAGAATTATCAAGAGACGGACTATTGCCAAGGAGGCCTGCGCAGGGGGAAGAATTTTGATTAATAATAGGGTAGCAAAGGCAGGTACAAAGGTATCTCCAGGTGATATACTGACCATTAGTCTAGGAAATAGTGAATTTAAGATAGAAGTATTAGACATATCTGACCATGTATCTAAGGACCGCTCTAAAGAACTATACAGGTACTTAGATTGAGATAAATTTCCAATTTAATATTCCTCCATTAGTATAATACTAATGCTAATAGGAGGGAAGAAAATGATAAAGATTTTAAAAAAAATAATAATACTTATTATAGCATCTTTGTTTATTTCAATGTTAACTTCAGGATGTACTGGAGAAGAAAGGGGTCCAGTTAAAAGAAATCTACCAGAGGAAGGAAAAAGAGAAGAGGTAAAAACCCCCCCCATCCCGGAACAATTAAAAAAAGATAGAACTGTAGTTGTTTATAAAGTAGATAAAGGGGTTAAGGAGGAAATAGAAGTAGAGGAATATGTGGCAGGAGTGCTAGGTGGTGAAATTCACAATGATTGGCCAGAGGAAGCTATAAAAGCTCAGGCTATTTTAGCTAGGACCTTTGTGATGGAATTTTTGACGGATAAGGTTTCAAAATACCAGGGGGCAGATGTATCAACGGATATTAAAGAGGCTCAAGCCTGGGATGAGAAAAGCGTCAATGATAGATTAAGAAAGGCGGTGGAGGATACCTCTGGAATGGTGGCTGTTTATGATGGACAATATATAAAAGCATGGTTTCATTCCCATGGAGGGGGGAAAACTGCCTTGGCAAAGGAGGGATTGAACTATGAAAAGGAAGAACCAGACTATATACACAGTGTAGATTCCCCTGAATCTAAGGAAGCACCCCCAGAGATAGCAGAGTGGACCGCTGAATTTTCTAAGGATAAGGTTTTACAGGCTGTAAGAAGCTTGGAAAAAAGCATATCCAAACTAGAGACCATTCAAATAGGTAAGAAAGGGGCTTCAGGGCGAGCAATCACATTAAATATATCTGGTCAGGAGGTCTCTGCTACTGAACTAAGAATGGCTTTAGATAGTACAATATTTAAATCCACCCTTATTACCGATATAAATATTAAAGGGGATAAGGTGATTATTAAGGGGAAGGGATATGGCCATGGGGTAGGCATGTCCCAATGGGGGGCATATGCTATGGCAAAGGAAGGTAAAAATGCAGAGGAAATAATTAAACATTATTTTAAAGATATATCTATTGTCAAGCTCTGGGATTAGACATAAGGGCCCATTTGTAGGGGCCCTTAAGTCTTCTATGTAATAAAATTTGGTATAAAAGAGGTCTAGTCCACATATAAATGGAACAAGAATGGAAAAAAAGGGGGTTATCTATAAATGGAAGATAGAATCTCACCTAGAATTACTGGTCATAAAATCGAGGTATTAGACCGAAAGGTGGTAAATTTACAGGGGGTTAAAGATGTTCATAGTTTTAATGAAGACACTATAATATTGGAAACAGAATTGGGATTATTGACTATTCAGGGCCAAGATTTACATATAAATAATCTCAATGTGGAACAATCAAACTTAAATGTCACCGGCAATATAATATCCTTTTCATATAGTGAGAATATAGATTTAAGAAGTAGAGGAGGAAGCTTTTTAGGCAAGATGTTTAAATAAGATCCTATATCGCTATTTTGTTCTAATACTTCTAAAAGCCTTCCATAATCATAGAATATAGGGAGAACTTAATGGCGGGGGGAATAATATGGAGGAAAATATACAGGTACAGATATATATATTTCTTTTTACCCTATTTGGTGGGTTAATTATAGGAATCCTCTATGATGTTATAGATATACTTCTAACTAATAAGACCAATAAATTTAAGGGAAGGGGAAAAACAGACATCCTCTTTTGGATGCTAGCAATTATTATCATATTATCGATACTTTTTTATGTTAATGATGGAATTATAAGATTTTATACCTTGCTGGGATTTGCATTAGGTTGGTTGATATATTTTTGGGTATTTAGTAAATATGTTCAGAGACTAATCAAGTTTATTATACTTTTTATTTCAATTATAATAAGAACAATAATAAATATTTTTCTATTGCCCTTAAGGTGGCTAAAGAGAATGCTATATATTCCCTATATTAAGGCCTGTAGAAAAACAGGTAATTTATTAAAAAGGGTAGGTAATTATTGTAAAATACCAAAGATAATTTTATATCAATTTAGGAAATATAAAAAATACTTGGAGAGATTGGGGAAATAAACTTTAATTCTCTTTAAAGAAGGATAAGCTTAAATCGTATAGAATATATAATTAAATAGAATGAAGGTAATAAGGATGATGGAATATGGCCTCTAATAGTAACACAAAGTATAAGAGAAGAAAAAAAAGGAAGATTAAGAGAAGTACAATAATTCTTTTATTAGTGATGTTTACTTATTTTGCATATCATTATATATCCTTAGAACTTAGGTATCGCAGTTTAGTTAGACAAAGGGACGAATTAAAGGCAAATATTGAGGAAACGGAAGAATATCACCAACAACTATTGGAACAGGTGGAAAACTCAAAGACTGATAAGTACATAGAAAGATTAGCAAGAAAATTCTTTGGACTAATTTACCCTGATGAAAAGGTCTATATAGAAAAAGAAGTGGGGGCACCGGATTAGCCGGAAACAGTTGACCAAAGATTATTATTAAAGTATAATATTATGAGCAGATTTTAATATATTTAAGGAGGAATTCTTAGGATATGCCGCTAGAGGTAGGAAAAGTAGTGGAAGGTGTGGTTACAGGAATTACAAGCTTTGGCGCCTTCATTCAGCTAGAAAAGGGTAAAACTGGTTTAGTACACATTTCAGAGGTCTCAAATGATTATGTAAAGGATATTAATAATTATTTAAAGAATCAGGACAAGGTAAAAGTAAAGATTTTATCTATTGATAAGGATGGCAAGATAAGCCTATCTATTAAACAGGCCTTACCCAAAAAAAGCGCGAAAAGCCCATATGAATGGACAGGAAATAGTCAAGCTCAAACTAGCAATGAAAGTTTTGAAGAACAATTATCTAAATTTTTAAAGGATAGTGAAGAAAGACAACAATCCATAAAGAAAAATTTTGACGATGGAAGAGGCAGTAGCTATAAAAAAAGTCATTATTAATATAGGAATTATAAATAAATTATACAATGATAATAAAAAGGGCATTCTTCTTTTGAGGAATGCTTTTTATAAGTCTTATAATTAGGGAGATACTAATGAAAAAAATAGGGGTAATAGATATAGGGACTAACTCTATGAGGATGTTGGTTAGCCAAATAAAGAATGGTAAGGCTTTAGATTCTTATAAGACATTACAAATAACCCGTTTAGGTGAAGGAATAACCCGAGGAATAATTATTCCTCAGACTTTAGAGAACAATCTATACCACCTTGGGCAATTCAAAGAACAGGCCATAAAAGATGGGGTTGAGGATATTTTAGTATTTGGAACTAGTGCCTTACGGGATGCGAAAAACTCAGAGGATTTTATAAAAAGGGCAAAGGATGAATTAGGTCTTTTTATCAAGGTATTATCTGGGGAAGAGGAGGGAATATTTGGTTTTATAGGAGCTACCCATGGTTTGTCTAAGGAGGCTACAATTATCGATATAGGGGGAGGAAGTACCGAGTTTATTGTGGGAAATAAAGAGGGGAAAATTCCTTACAGCCTTAGCTTGGATATGGGAGCCCTAAGATTTGCTGAAGCCTATGTCCATAATGATCCTATTACTAGAGAGGAAGTTTATAGGATAGAGAAAAGGGTGACAAGTATTATTAAAGATGTACCGCTACAGTTTTATCCAAATAAAAAAAAGAATATAATAGGTATAGGTGGTACAATAACCAGTTTAGCAGCAATTAAACAAAATTTGGAAGTTTATGATACAAATAAGGTGCACCATAGTATTATATTTAGAGGAGACTTAGATATCTTTCTTAAAAAGATATCACCTTTAACTTTAAAAGAAAGAAAAAGAATACAGGGACTTCACCAAGGAAGGGCAAATATAATTATTCCTGGTACTATTATATTAAAAGAGATTATGAATTATTTTAGAGTAGAAAAATTAACTGTAAGTGATAGGGATAATCTTGAAGGAATGTTATATTATTACTTGTCAAAAAAGAACTTTAAAAAAAGCTTATAAAAACATTGACGAAGAAGAAGGTATAGGGTATAATAGATTTTGTCTTACGAAATGCCTAAAGGCCGGGGTGGCGGAACAGGCAGACGCACAGGACTTAAAATCCTGCGATTTTTCTAAATCGTACCGGTTCGATTCCGGTCCCCGGCACCATTAATCTTTTCAGCGCGGGATGGAGCAGTATGGTAGCTCGTCGGGCTCATAACCCGGAGGTCGTCGGTTCAAATCCGGCTCCCGCAACCAATTTACTTGGCGGCGTAGCTCAGGTGGCTAGAGCATACGGTTCATACCCGTAGTGTCAGCGGTTCAAATCCGTTCGCCGCTACCATTTTTTTATTTCTGGCCCCTTGGTCAAGCGGTTAAGACACCGCCCTTT
>DUPX01000087.1 GCA_012838085.1 Eubacteriaceae bacterium | reverse complement strand
TGCTTCTATATCTCGTGACAATAGCGAAGGGGTCACACCTGTTCCCATCCCGAACACAGCAGTTAAGCCCTTCAGCGCTGATGGTACTTGGGTGGAGACGCCCTGGGAGAGTAAGTCGTTGCGGGATATATTCCTCAGTAGCTCAATGGTGGAGCAACCGGCTGTTAACCGGTAGGTTACTGGTTCGAGTCCAGTCTGAGGAGCCATTTTTAAAAAATATTATGAAATGTTTAATAATATTTAGTGTTGGTGATAAAAACCAACACTTTTTTAAAATTAAAAAATGAGACAGATGACAAAATGCTGATAAGATTGTTACTAAACCACATCTTATGTAGTGTTGTCAAATGTCTCATAATAGTTCTATATTGAATTTATTATGGTGCTAAGGCTGAAAGCCGTTAAAGTCACTATTTTGATTATGTATAGTTTTACTTGCCTAGTTCTTCCCTTAAACACTTAATGAAATATTCATTTTCCTCGGCCAAACCAATGCTTACCCTAATAAAATTCCCCACCTGTGGTCTTATAATTACGCCCTTTTTCTGTAGATTTACAAATACTTCCTGGGCATCTTTTTCTACATCTACCCATATGTGATTTGTTTGTGAAAGAGCATAATTTAGATTCATTTTATCAAATTCTTTATATAAATATTCTTTGCCTATATTATTATTGTGAATAGTTTTTTCCACAAAATCTTTATCTTCAATGGCAGCAAGTGCTGCAACCTGTGCTAAACTATTAACATTAAATGCAGGTCGTATTTTATTTAAGTTTTCTATAATTTCTTCGGAGGCTATTGTATAACCAACTCTCAGGGCTGCAAGACCATAAACTTTAGAAAAAGTTCTCATTATAATAATATTGGGATATTTTCGTAGGAATTTAAGGCTATCATGGGGAAAATCTTTATGGGTTGCAAATTCCCTATAGGCCTCATCATATACTATAATAATATCCTCTGGAACCTTGCTAAAGAAGGAGGCTACTTGGTCTTCACTAAGCATTGTACCCGTTGGATTATTGGGATTACAAATCCAAATTAACTTTGTGTTTTCATTAATTCTTTTCAGCATTTCATCTAAATCAAATACAAACCCATCTTTCATAGGTACTATTACAGGAACACCGCCCATCATTTTTGTTGTACCTATATATCTGACAAAGGAATGATCACTCATAATTGCTTCCTCGCCATCATTGATGAAGGTTTTAGCAATCTGATCAATCATTTCATCTAATCCACTGCTGGGTAATATTTGGCTAGTAGGAAAGCCAGTAATACTAGACAACTTTTCCTTAAGTAATGTAGCATTACCATCTGGATAGAGATTGATATTGTCAAGGGCATTTATAATAGCATTCTTAACTTTAGGTGAACAACCTAATGGATTTTCATTAGATGCTAGTTTATATACCTTATCTAGCCCATATTCCCTTTGAACATCTGCAATTGGTTTACCTGGTTTGTAGGGTATTAAATCCATAAGCTCCTTTCTAAATACCTTTTTCACATATATACCTCCTCATATAATATATTTTATCTTTATTGTATAAGTAGAATAAATTAAAGTCAATTTTCAGAAAAACTAAGTTTTGAGATAAGATTTTATAAAGTATAATATATATAGGGAACAATAAAATATTGTGAAACATCTATTTTACAATGACTATATAGAGAGGATTAAAATAAAAGGGGGATATTTACATGGGTTTACCAGTAAAATTTGAGGATATTAAAAAGGCCAATGAAAGATTAAAGGGATATGTAAGACATACACCATTAATTAGGGGAGATAAACTAGATTCTTTATTAAATTGTGAAGTATATTTAAAACCAGAATCATTACAACTAACTGGTTCATTTAAGATCAGGGGAGCTACTAATAAGATTTTAACCCTTACCCAAGAGGAAAGAGCCAGGGGTATTATTGCTTCATCATCAGGAAATCATGCCCAAGGGGTAGCCTATGCAGCCCATATACTTGGGATCAAAGCTATACTGATTTTGCCACAGAATGCACCTGTAACTAAGATAAAAGGGACAAAAGCTTTAGGAGCAGAAGTAATACTTCATGGATTTGATGCTATTCAAAGATATAAAAAGCTATATGAACTAGTTGAAGAAAGAGGCTACTCTTTAGTCCATTCCTATAATGATCCTATACTTATAGCAGGTCAGGGGACAGTAGGCTATGAAATAATAGAGGACTTAAAGGAGGTTGATACTATAGTTGTTCCTTTAGGAGGTGGAGGAATTTTATCTGGAGTAGCCCTTGCAGTTAAAGAAATAAATCCAAAAGTCAGAATAATAGGAGTAGAACCATATTCTATACCAAGATATACTGAAAGTAGAAAGGTTGGTAAACCAGTGGAAGTGCCAACAAGGGACACTATAGCAGATGGGCTTATGATAACCATCCCAGGAAATAACACTTTACCTATAATAGAAAAATATGTAGATGAAATTATTACAGTAGAGGATAGACATATACAAAGGGCATTGAATGAAATTATATTTAAAGCAAAGTTAGTTGTAGAACCTTCTGCTGCAATAGGTATTGGGGCAGCTATTTCTGGAAATATTAAATTTAAAAAGGATGAAAAGGTTTGCTTTGTTTTAACAGGAGGAAATATTGATCCAGAAAGGTTGATAAAATTTATTCAATAAATAAAAAAATATTATGATAAAAGCTCATAATTATGTTATCATAATTAATTGAGAAGTGATTATTTAATTATAATAATATTATA
>DUPX01000086.1 GCA_012838085.1 Eubacteriaceae bacterium | reverse complement strand
TTATTCGGGGAAAATATGCTATATATTTCATATTATTTTTACTATAAAATAATCCACTAATAACAATTTCCTTATCAAAATCATTATCACTATTTATTGAAAAATTGTCCTGCCATATAGGCTTTCCTCCCTTCCATGTAAAATACACCATAACATACATTTCACTCTCCGGCATTTCTATATAGATGGTGGTAGCTTGTAAATTTCGCTTGTCTGGTTCATAGCTATGACTTACATATGTGTGGGAACCGCTACTTGTGCTATGCTCAATTTTCTTGGCATCAAACATAAGTAGTTTATTTATGGTTTCTATATTTATAGCTTCCTTAAGGATGGACACTTTATTTTCATTTAGATATTGAAGGGCATCTTCCGGAAAACCCATATTTATAAGAATTTGCCCTTCATGGGTAATCTTATTGGGAATAAATTTACTTGGTTCTAGTTTTAAATGATTAGAATAAATATTAAAGCCAACAATGATAATCAAAGCAATGATAAAATAGCTCCAGCCAAAGGTTTTATTGTTTATTCTTACAGGTGAATTTTTAAGAAGGTAGCCAGTATCATCTAATTGTCCTCCTATACTATATAAGGAACGGATAATCATAATATAAAAGCCAATCATAGGAATAAAGATCAACCAACTTTGGGATAAAGGCGATAATGCTATAAAAAATGATGCTATAGTCCATATTGAAACCCATATATACAGTGGAGATAGCAAAAACCCACGGATATTTAAATATTATTGTGTTAACATAACAATAATATTTCTCTTACCCATACCTTTCTATTTTGTTAATTTCTAAAGTTATAATAAAATATTACTAATAATTTATGTATGGAGAGCAGGGATTTTATGAGAATATCTAGAATCTATATAAGGAATGATAATTCCCTTCACTTAGTCAACTCTGTATTCCTTTTAGAGGGTATTGGCATTAAGGATAATAGCCCATCTAAAGATGAAGACAAGCAGATTTCTATTTTCTCAGAAGAAGGCAGAAAAGAAATCGACAATCTTGTAGAACATGGGCTATGTACCAAAAAATTTCAGGAGGATATTACCATAGAGGATTTAATAATCTCTGATTTATCTCCAGGAGAAAAGCTGGTCATGGGAAAGGTGGTAATAGAAATAACAATGGTTGGCAAAAGGTGTTATGGAGATTGCCCTTTAATTAGCACCAAAAGTTTTTGTCCTTTAAGAAGGGGAATAGTATTTGGAAAAGTTTTAGAGGGGGGACAAATAGAGACAGGGAATATTGTAATAAAAGATTAACAAAGTAGCTCTAATAAGCAACTAAAAACCTCTAAAATTGAAGGTTGTTATTTAAATACCATCATAATTTAAGATAAAACTCAATTATATCCAATATATTGCTTTAAAAGTGCAATTATTATATAATTTATTATTAAGAAGCGACACAATATTGTTTAAAATTTGTCAAATAGGAGGTGAGGCGATGGCAAAAGAAGCAATAGAGCAGATTAGAAATGCAGAGATTGAAGCAGCAAGGCTTTTAGAGGAAGGCTCTCAAAAGTCTAAGGATACTATTCGTGAAGGGGAGGTGTTTGCAGAGAAAGAGTATAAGCGTATTCTTTCAGAGGCAAAGGCTCAAGCAGAAAAAATCAAAGAGTCAGCAGTGGAAGAAGGGGAGTCTATTGCAAGACCCATTATTGAAAAAGGTATTCAAGAAGCTAAGGATCTTACAAATCTAAGTGGTGAAAAGTTAGACTCTGGCATCAATATAATTATTGAGAGGATTGTGAGGGGAAATGGCAATAGTTAATATGAGTAATTTCAGCTTATTCACCTTCCATTCGGAAAGGGAAAACCTTCTCCATGAACTTCAAAAATTTAAATATGTTCATTTTTCAAATCTCAATGAGGATGAATCACTTAAGGAAATAGGTTTAAAAAATGTAGAAATTCCCGAATCTTTAGTGGAAATAGATGAAGAAATCTTAAAGGCAAAGTATATTATCGATATTTTATCTAAATATGACCAAAGGGAAACTGGGATAAAGGCAATGAAAGAGGGATTAGATACTTACGATTTCATTGAATTGGAAAAAAAGGCTGAAAGTATTGATTATCTTCCAATATATGAAGAATTAAGGGGTTATAATACTAAAAAGGAAGCCTTAGCCCAAGAAATACAAACACTAAAGACATCAATAGATGAATTATCTCCCTGGGTTAAATTAGACACACCTATTAGAAATCTTTATTCCTTTAAACAAAGTGAAGTATACATGGGGACTGTTCCTAAAAAGCTTAGAGAAAGATTGAAAATGGACTTACTTGAAACCAAGTACACCTATTTTGAAGTTATTAGTGAAGATAAGGAAAACATTTATGTATTAACTTTATCCTCTAAGTCAGAAGCTGAAATAATCATGGAAATGCTAAAAAATAATAGTTTCTCAGAAGTAAAACTAAATATCCAAGATACACCGGGAGAAGAAATCTCAAAGTATTATGAAAAGATTAAGGCATTAGAACATGATGTGGAAGAATGCGAAAAGCAAATGGCCACCTTGATAGATAATTTACCGAAGGTGGAAATTGTTCATGACTATTTACTAAATAAAAAATTAAGGATTATGGCGGCGGAGAATTTCTTAAGAACGGAAAAGGTTAATGTTATTCAAGGATATATTCCTACAGATATGGAAAGGGAATTTACCCAAGTAGTTAAATCTGCTGTGGATAATGTTTATTATTTGGAAATTAGTGAAGCCCAAAGGTATGACCCTATGGTGCCAATATTACTTAAGAATTCAAAATTTGCAGAAAACTTTGAATCACTCACTGCAATGTACGCTTTGCCTAGATATAATGAAATCGATCCAACCCCACTATTAGCACCTTTTTATCTAATATTTTTTGGAATGATGGGGGCAGATTTAGGATATGGAATACTTATGCTGATAGGAACCCTATTTGTATTAAAGAAATTTAATCTATCAGAAGGTCCTAGAAGATTTATAAAGTTTTTCTATTATTTAAGCTATTCAGTAATTTTCTGGGGATTTTTATATGGCTCTATCTTTGGAGGCATTATTCCCTTCCCAATAAAGGCTTTGTTTAATCCTGCTGAAGATTATAATCTATTATTAGTTATATCTATAGCATTCGGATTAGTCCATATTTTCTATGGTTTAAGTATTAATGCCTATATAAAAATTAGGGATGGAAAGTTTTTAGATGCATTATATGATGTGGGATTTTGGTATCTTGCACTAATTGGTGCCATAGGATTTTTATTACCTATGGTGATCGACTTACCTGCTATAGTAAAGACTATATCTATGGTTATTATGATAATAGGTATGGCAGGTATTGTATTATTTGGAGCAAGGGATGCAGCCAGTATTGGTGGTAGAATAGGTGGAGGTATTTATGAATTATATGGAATATCCGGTTATGTTGGAGATTTCGTATCCTATTCAAGATTAATGGCTTTAGGCCTGTCGGGAGGATTTATTGCAAGCTCTATAAATATGATGGCCGGCATGGTTGCCGAAAAGGGCTTTATTGGCATTATATTTGCAGCTATTATATTTATAGGAGGTCAGTTATTTAACTTAGGATTATCCTTACTAGGTGCCTATGTTCATACAATAAGGCTTACTTTCGTAGAATTCTTTGGAAAATTCTATGAGGGTGGAGGAGTGGGCTTTAATCTTTTTAGAAGTAATACAAAATATATTAATTTAAAATAGGTAAGGAGGAATTTTAAAATGACTTTTACAGATTTTGCAGTACAATATGGAGGAGTATTCTTTGCAGGACTTGGTATTGCTGTAGCAGTATTTTTTTCAGGGATTGGTTCAGCAGCAGGAATCGGAATAGTAGGGGAGGCAGCATCTGGATTGGTGATTGAGGAGCCAGAGAAATTTGGTAAATCATTAGTACTTCAACTATTGCCAGGTACCCAAGGACTATATGGTTTTGTTATAGGATTATTAGTATTGGCAAAATTAGATTTAGGAATGTCATTAGCAGAGGGATTATATTTATTTGCAGCTTGTCTACCAGTTGGTATTGTGGGATGGAGATCAGCTATTTCTCAGGGAAAAGTTTCTGCAGCAGGTATTTCTATATTAGCTAAAAATGAAGAACAATCAACAAAAGGTATTATCTATGCAGTAATGGTTGAGACTTATGCTCTATTGGCCTTTGTTATCTCATTAATTCTTACCAATGCAGTTAGTTTCTAGACAATTTTTAGGAAAATAGTTAAGGATGTGAAGATATGTCAAATTTAGATAATCTCACCCAAAAAATTTTAGAAGATGCTAAGGCTGAAGTTGATTTAATCCTTAAAGATGCTAAGGTAAAAAGTGATGGGATAGTTAATTCTAGAGTTAAAGAAGCTAATGACCAAAAGTCAAGAATTTTAGAAAGGGCTACCAATGAAGCAGCTTTAATGAAGGAAAGAGTTATATCAAATGCAGAATTAAGGGTGAGGGATGAAAAGCTAAAAGCAAAACAAATTATTATAAATAAGGTATTTGAAGAAGCTAAGAAAAAATTGCTAAAAATAGATGATAAGACCTATATAGAATTTTTGCAAAACAATATAAAGGGTTTAAGTTTAAAGGGAAGTGAAGTACTAGTAGTTCCTGAAGATATGAAGGAAAGGGTAAAATCTCTAAATCTGCCCATCAAGGTGGCAGAGGATGAGACTATTGATTCAGGATTTATCATTAAGGATAAGGATACTTTACTAAACTTTTCCTTTGATTCCTTGGTGGAATTCTTAAGGGATGAACTTGAAACCGAAATAGCTCAAAACCTCTTCAAAGGATAGGAGTGATTTCATGGATAGAATGGATTTTATCCAAGGTGTAACAAGAACCAGAGTCCTTGAAAAAAAGCTCCTTTCAAGGGCAAAGATAGATAGAATAATAGAGGCAAAGGATATAGATGAGGTATTTAAGGCCCTTAATGAGACAGAATATTCACATGCTATAGCTGAAACAAGTAGGGGAGAGGACTATGAAAACATTCTTTCTTATGAACTTAAAAAGCTATATAAGACCATGAGGGAAATTACTGCAGACCAATCTATAGTAGATTTAATGGCACTAAAATATGATTATCATAACCTAAAGGTAATGATTAAGGAAAAGGAATTAAATAAGGATTTATCTGAGCTCTATAGCCCTATAGAAGTAGTAGATTTTTCCAAACTAAAGGAAAATTTTCTAGAGGGAAATTATAAAGATATGGAGCCGGAATATCGGGAAGCAATTGAAGAAGTAGAAAGGGATTTTGAAGCCACAAAGGATCCTCAAAGGATTGATTTGATTTTAGACAGATATTATTTTAAGCATTTATATAAAATGGCTGAAGAAGTGGGGATAGAACTTTTTATTCACTATGTTAAGGATATAATTGATTTTATCAATATAAGATCCTCTATAAGACTTAAAAGGCAGGGGAAGGATATAGGATTCTTTGAAGATGTAATATTGCCCAATGGGAATATAGACAGGGAGGATATCCTATTTACGCTAAAGGATTCTGTAGATAATATGCTTCATAAATTCAGAAACTCTAGAATAAGTCCAGGTCTGCTAAAGGGTTTAGAATCCTATAAGGAGACCGAAAGACTTTCAGACTTTGAAAAATATATGGACAATTATTTGATGGAGATAAACAAACCATCAAAATATGTTAATTTTGGTCCAGAACCTATTTTTTCTTATATCCTTGCCAAGGAAACAGAGATAAAGGTCTTAAGAATAATTATGGTTTCAAAGCTAAACAATATTTCTCCAGATGCCATAAGGGGAAGGGTGCGTGATTTGTATGTTTAAGATTGCTGTTGTTGGAGACAAAGATTCAATCCTTGCTTTCAAGGCATTGGGGGTAGATGTATTTACTGTATGTGATAGTGAAGAAGCAAGAAGAACTGTAGACACCATCGCCCGAAATAACTATGGTATTATTTTTATAACTGAGCAAATAGCCAGTTTGATACCAGATACAATAGAAAGATATGATAATGAGATAATCCCTGCGGTAATACTCATACCAAGTAATCAAGGCACCTTAAATATAGGTATGAAAAGAATAAATGAAAATGTGGAGAAAGCCGTAGGATCAAATATTTTATAGAAGGAGAGGGCTTATCTTGAAAGTTGGAAAAATAATTAAGGTATCTGGCCCCTTAGTTGTTGCCGAGGGGATGGATGAAGCTAATGTATATGATGTTGTTCAAGTATCTGAAAATAAGCTTATTGGGGAAATAATTGAAATGCGGGGGGATAAAGCCTCCATCCAAGTCTATGAAGAGACAACAGGTATAGGTCCTGGAGACCCTGTGTACACTACAGGGGAGCCCCTTTCAGTAGAGCTAGGACCAGGGCTTATTGAGGCAATGTTTGATGGTATCCAAAGACCCCTAGATCCCCTAAGAGCAATTGCAGGTGACTTCCTTTCAAAAGGAGTGGAAGTTCATAGCCTTGATAGGGAGAAGAAATGGTATTTCACCCCTACTAAAAAGGTTGGAGATAGGGTAGAAGCAGGAGATGTGATAGGTACGGTTCAAGAAACCCCTGTAGTACTTCATAAGATTATGGTACCTTACGGAGTAGCCGGTGAAATTATCGATATAAAAGAAGGAGAATTTACTGTAGTAGATACTATTTGCACCCTAAAGGGAGGCAAAGAATTACAAATGATGCAAAAATGGCCAGTAAGAAAGGGTAGAGGCTATAAGAGAAAATTAAATCCTACTGTACCACTTCTTACAGGACAAAGGGTGGTGGATACATTTTTCCCAGTTTCTAAGGGAGGAACTGCAGCTATTCCAGGCCCTTTTGGATCAGGAAAGACGGTTATTCAGCATCAACTAGCAAAATGGGCAGACTCAGAAATTGTAGTCTATGTTGGTTGTGGTGAGCGGGGCAATGAAATGACCGATGTTTTAATGGAATTCCCAGAAATAATAGACCCAAATACTGGAGAATCCCTGATGAAGAGGACAGTGCTAATAGCCAATACCTCTAATATGCCTGTTGCTGCCAGGGAAGCATCCATATATACTGGAATAACTCTGGCAGAGTATTATAGAGATATGGGCTATTCTGTAGCCATAATGGCGGACTCCACCTCCAGATGGGCAGAGGCCCTTAGGGAAATGTCTGGTAGGTTAGAGGAAATGCCTGGGGACGAAGGGTATCCTGCATATCTAGCTTCACGAGCTGCTGATTTTTATGAAAGGGCAGGGAAAGTAGTCTGTTATGGAAGTGATGATAGAGAAGGAGCTATCACTATAATTGGGGCTGTTTCCCCACCTGGAGGAGATATTTCAGAACCAGTATCCCAAGCCACTTTAAGAATAGTTAAAGTCTTCTGGGGATTGGATTATGCCCTTTCCTATAGAAGACACTTCCCAGCAATAAATTGGTTAAACTCCTATTCTCTATATCAACCAAGTATTGATAAATGGATGGATGAAAATATAGATCCCGAATTCTCTGCAAATAGGGCAAAGGCGATGAGCTTATTACAGGACGAATCAGAATTACAAGAAATTGTAAGACTTGTAGGTAGGGACTCACTATCAGAGGAAGACCAATTAAAACTTGAAGCTACCAAGTCCATTAGAGAAGACTTTCTACAGCAAAATGCCTTTCATGATGTGGACACTTTCTGTTCACTAGCAAAACAAAACCTAATGTTAAAATTAGTGCTAGAATTCTATGACCAGGGTTTGAAAGCACTAAAACAAGGTGTATATATTAAGGAATTGGAGAAACTGCCTGTAAGGGATAAGATAGCCCGGGCAAAATATATTCCAGAGGAAAATATAGATGAAATAAAAGAAATTCAGACAGAACTGATAGAAGAAATAGATAAATTAATAAGCAAAGGAGGTATCCTTGATGCTTAAAGAATATAAAACCGTTAGTGAAGTAGTGGGACCTTTGATGGTTGTAGAAGGAGTAGAAGGGGTAAAATACGAGGAACTAGTGGAAATAGAAATCCAAACAGGGGAAAAGAGAAGGGGTAGGGTATTAGAGGTAAGTGGAGACAGAGCTATGATACAGCTTTTTGAAGGCTCCTCAGGAATAAACCTAAAAAACACCAGTGTCAAATTTTTAGGCAAACCCCTAGAACTAGGAGTTTCCCCAGATATGATTGGTAGAATATTTGATGGTCTAGGTCGTCCAAAGGATGATGGACCTAGGATAATTCCAGAGAAAAAAATAGACATTAATGGAGTGCCAATGAATCCAGTTTCTAGGGACTATCCAGATGAATTTATCCAAACAGGAATCTCCTGTATCGATGGATTAAACACCCTTGTTAGAGGCCAAAAACTACCTATATTCTCTGGGTCAGGTCTGCCACATAATGATGTGGCGGCTCAGATTGCAAGACAGGCTAATGTTCTTGGTACAGATGAAAAATTTGCCGTTGTATTTGCGGCAATGGGTATAACCTTTGAGGAGGCAGAATTCTTTATTGATGACTTTACTAGAACCGGAGCTATTGATAGGGCAGTACTATTTATAAATCTTGCCGATGACCCGGCTATAGAAAGAATTGCAACACCACGAATGGCCCTTACATGTGCTGAATATTTGGCCTTTGAAAAGGATATGCATGTATTGGTAATACTAACAGATATGACTAACTATGCAGAGGCTCTACGGGAGACTTCGGCAGCGCGAAAGGAAGTACCTGGAAGACGGGGCTATCCTGGTTATCTTTATACTGACCTTTCCACCATATATGAGAGGGCAGGTAAGATAAAGGGAAGGAAGGGTTCTATCACCCAAATTCCAATACTTACTATGCCAGAGGATGACATTACCCATCCTATTCCTGACCTTACAGGATATATTACCGAGGGCCAGATCATTCTATCTAGGGATTTATATAAAAGAGGAATTCAACCTCCAATAAATGTTGTTCCTTCCCTATCTAGGCTTAAGGATAAGGGTATAGGGGTTGGAAAGACTAGAGAAGACCATGCAGATACAATGAACCAATTATATGCAGGCTATACATCCGGGATAGAGGCAAGGGAATTAGCAACCATCCTAGGAGAAACTGCATTATCAGATGCAGATAAGGCCTTTGCAGAATTTGCAGAAGCTTTTGATAGGGAATATGTGAATCAGGGTTATGAAAATAATAGAAGTATTAAAGATACCCTTGATTTAGGTTGGGAGCTATTAAAGATTGTGCCTAGAAGTGAATTAAAAAGAATTAGAGAAGAATATCTTGATAAATATCTTCCAGTGGATGATGAAGGGGCTGAGTAGATGGCTAAGCTAAATGTGAATCCAACTCGTATGGAGCTCACCACTCTAAAAAGAAGGCTTAAAACAGCCACCCGGGGTCATAAATTGCTCAAGGACAAACAAGATGAACTTATGAGAAGGTTTATTGAATTAATACGAAAGAATAAGGACCTTAGGATGGATGTGGAAGAAGAACTCCAGGGCTCCTTTAAAGAATTTTTATTAGCAAGTGCAACTATGTCACCAGAAATGTTAGGGGAGGCCGTGGCCTTTCCAAAAGAAAATATTTCAGTAGATATAAAAAAGAAAAATGTTATGAGTGTAAATGTGCCGGTAATGAAGTTTATCAGAAAACTAGAAGGAGATGAGGGAGCCATATACCCATATGGTTTTGCCCAAACCTCATCACAACTAGATGATGCTATTTCACAGCTCTATGGAGTAATGTCCAAGCTATTAGAATTGGCAGAGGTGGAAAAGGCCTGTCAATTAATGGCAGATGAAATCGAGAAGACCAGAAGAAGGGTAAATGCCTTAGAATATAGGACAATACCTGATCTAGAAGAAACCATTAGATTTATTAGAATGAAGCTGGATGAAAGTGAAAGAAGCACAATTACACGACTTATGAAGGTAAAGGAATTAATAAACAAAGAAGCCCAATAAATATTAACAAAATAAAATAGCGTCTTAGGCGCTATTTTATTTTGTTAGGATATAGAAACATCTTCAATGATACCTCGGAAAATGTTACAAATTAGAGATTTGAACAACTAACTTATGTGGTGGTCGATTGTAGGAAACAATGTCCTCATCGTTCCCAAATAAAAGGGAATTGTTCGCCTTTATTTGACAATGATTTTCAATTAAAAATAGACAATTGTGGATAAGTCTATCAAAAACTGTGGATAATGTGGATGAAATTGTGAATAGATTGTATGTTCGATAAGAATTAGTAGTAATTACATAAAAAATTCTAAATTATTTAAAAAAATTTCTTAGATAAATTTGTGGACAAGTAAAAGTGGATAATGTGGATAATCAGCAAATCTTAAATTTTGACATAAAAAAAGGAATAATGTAGAACAAAATAGTATTTTATCGATATAATGTTACGATATAAAAAATTAGATGAAAAAGCTAAGCATTCCTATCTAAATAAATAGAGGATTTTTAAAACTTTTAGAGAAATAGATAAAGGAAAGCCAATATAAAAGGAGGTGCATTCACATATGAAAACACAATTTACATTAGCATATAGATGTCCCCAATGTGGAAGAATTGAATTTCGCCATATATCGATATTTGAGTTCTCTGGGAAGAAACCTTTGAAAGTTCAATGCTATCTTTGTGGTTGTGATGCACTGGTTATTAAGACCAAAGATTATAAAGAATTTATCATTAAAATAAAATGTGTTATTTGTAATATTCCCCATATCTACTATTTTTCATTAAGGGAGATATTTAGGGGAAAAGAGCCTATAATATTATCTTGCACAGATTATGAACTAGAAGTGTGCTTTTTAGGAGAAAAATCCCTAGTAGAAAACACAGTAGACAAATATGAACAGGATTTAGAAGAATTTATAGATGAATTAGGATATGATGATTATTTTGTAAATAGTGAGATAATGATGGAATGCATTAATATTTTGCATGATTTGGCTGAAAAGGATTATATTTATTGTAATTGTGGGAATAATGATATAGGTATGACCTTACTATCTGATAGAATAGAATTAAGATGTCAATATTGTAGAGGGTATTATGATATACTCGCAAGGAATAGAAAAGATGTAGAGTATCTGATGAATAGTCAGGGAATACTACTAAAAAAAGCCAGTATTGTTCACCGGGATAGCTATCCATTAGACCCTAATAGGTAGTGTGTGTAAAGGGATAGGCTGTGGGGTATTCCTCTGAGGTCTGGGATAAGGGAGTAGGGAACGGTGCCCTGGCCGTTCCAGGAATTTTATTGGTTAGATATCTTCATCCCTCTCTTTGGAAATATCATCTTTTCCTAATAAATGGCTTAAGAAGGATAAAATGCTCAATTAAATTGTTATCTCATAAAATATTTACCATACTGTGGATTACAATTGATAAAGTAGTAGGTCTAGCTTCTAACCTTAATGTGCTTCTTAGAAATTACTTTGGGAGTATCTGGAGGCTATCCCAGCCCATAAAGGGGAACCACTTCCCCATGGTTCTAAGATTGCTTCGGACTATACCATTAGAATTTCAAATATTTTTAAGTTTTCCCATTTTAGTATATAATACAATTGAATATGGAGGTGTTGTATTGACACAGGTAGATTTAACAAAAAAGAATGTAATGCAGCTAAGGGAAATAGCAAAGGCATTGAATATTAAGTCCGTGACAAAGTATAAGAAAGATGAGTTAATAACTCTAATAATGAATAATAATCTTGATAACAATCAGGAAGCCCACCCAAAAGAAACAAAAGCAGCAAAATCCCCTTCAAATGTAAAAACCAAGTATCCCAAACTAAAAGATTCCATAGAAGATGCAAAGACCAGGGTAGGAGTATTAGAAGTACTTTCTGATGGGAGCTTTGGATTTTTAAGGGCAGAGAATTATCAATCAGGCGATCGGGATATCTATGTATCCCATTCCCAGATTAGAAGATTTAATTTAAAAACAGGGGATAAGATAGTTGGTAAAATAAGACCACCAAAAGAAGGGGAAAAATACGATGCTCTACTCTTTGTAGAAGGAGTAAATGATGACCTTCCTGAATCAATAGTGAATCGACCCTCCTTTGATAATCTTACACCGATTTTTCCTAATAAACCAATAAAATTAGAATATGATATGGCAGATCTGTCTACCCGATTGATAGATGTTATTGCACCTATCGGCAAAGGTCAAAGGGGACTTATTGTGGCCCCCCCTAAGGCGGGGAAAACAACTCTTTTAAAAAAGATTGCCAATAGTATTTCTGTCAATAATCCAGAAATGGAAATGATAGTACTATTAATCGATGAAAGACCGGAAGAAGTTACAGATATGCAAAGGTCTATAAAGGGAGATGTTATTTATTCCACCTTTGATGAGCTGCCGGAAAACCATATAAAGGTAGCAGATATGGTATTGGAAAGGGCAAAACGATTGGTAGAACAAAAAAAGGATATAGTCATACTC